>JAHCKV010000058.1 GCA_026125595.1 Burkholderiales bacterium
AGTACGACGGCCGCCCGTTCCGCCCAGCATTTGAACCCAACCTTCACTTGCAGAATCAGCGCACGTGTCACAAAGTTGCGTTAAATGGACCGGCCGTCCACCGCCGCGCAACGGGTCAGAACCGCTACGGCCGATACGTCCGCCGACAACACGAATCCTGGAGATCGAAGTGAAGCCCGTCATCATCCATGCGCTGCTGCCCGTCGCGGCGGCTGTGTACGCCCTGTTCGCGCAAGGAGTCCAGGCGCAGTCCGCCGGTGCGGTCACCGGACCCAACAAGGTAGCGGACTACGACGCGCCCGATGTGCTGGTCACCGCCCATCCGTTCGGCAGTTCGCTGCTCGACATGGTGCAGCCGGCGGACGTGTTGTCCGGTCCCAAGCTGCAATTCAAGCTGCAGCCCAGTCTGGGCGAGACGCTGGGCAACGAGGTGGGGGTCAGTTCGAGCTACTTCGGTCCGGGTGCGAGTCGGCCGATCATCCGCGGACTGGACGGCGAGCGCATCAAGATCCTGAACAACGGTTCCGGTGTCATCGACGCGTCGGGGGCGAGCCCCGATCACGCGGTCGCCTATGACCCACTGGTCGCGGATCGGATCGAGATCGTGCGCGGACCGGCGACGCTGCTGTACGGCGCTTCGGCGATCGGCGGCGTGGTCAACACGATCGACAACCGGATTCCGACCGCCGCCCCCGATCGCGGGTTCTCCGGCAGCGCCCAGCTGCGCTACGGGGGCGCCGCGACCGAGCGCGCCGGCGTCGTCAAGCTCGATGGCGGTACCGACCGATTCGCACTGCATGTCGATGCCTACGGCCGCAAGACCGATGACCTGCGGATTCCGGACTACCAGCGATCCGAGCGGTTGCGGGCGCGGGACCCGCTGCCGCCGGGCGAGGTCGAGAATCGCGGCCGCGCGGTGAACAGCGCGACGGAGAGCAACGGCGGTGCCGTCGGCGGCTCGCTGCTGTTCGACAAGGGCTACGTCGGTGCGTCGGTCTCTCAACTCAACGCGAACTACGGCACCGTCGCCGAGCCCGACGTCACGATCGACATGCGCAAGAATCGCTATGACTTCGCCGGCGAGTTCCGCGATCTCGGCGGGTTCATCGACGGCGTGAAGTTCCGCACCGGCTACACGGACTACAAGCACACGGAGTTCGAGGGGGCGGAAGTCGGTACGGTGTTCAAGAATCGCGGCTACGACGGCCGCGTCGATCTGAAGCACCGCAAGCTCGGCATCCTCGAAGGCGTGATCGGCCTGCAGGCGGCCGACACGAAGTTCGAGGCGCTGGGCGCCGAAGCGTTCCTGCCGCCGGTGGCCACGAGGACGGTTTCGGCCTTCGTCTACGAAGAAGCGCCGCTGGGTCCGTTCCGGTTGTCCGCTGGCGGCCGGATGGACAACGCGAAGGTCGCGGCTGATGCGAATCCGAATTTCGGCGGCGCCGAGTCGAAGAGTTTCACGACCAAGAGCGGATCGCTCGGGTCGCTCTACGCGTTCAGCGAGGAATGGGCGTTGGCCGGCAATTATTCGTACAACGAGCGTGCGCCGAACTACGCCGAACTGTTCGCCAACGGACCGCACGCGGCCACCGGACAGTTCGAAGTCGGCAACCGGGATCAGAAGATCGAGCGTTCCAACGCGTTCGACCTGGCGTTGCGCAAGCGGCAGGGGTTCGTCACCGGCAGCATCGGGGTGTTCCAGCAGCGGTTCTCGAACTTCATCGCCCTGCTGCCGACCGGCGCGCAGGTCGGCGATCCAGGGGAGGAATTGCCCGAGTTCCGCTTCCAGGGCGTGAAGGCGAATCTGCGCGGCATCGAGTTGGACACGCGGTTCCACGTCATCGAAGAGCCGCAGCATGTGTTCCACCTGGATTTTCGCGCCGACTACACGCGGGCCCAGGATCAATCGAACAATCAGCCGCTGCCGCGGATCGCTCCGTTGCGCGTGACGATCGCCGCGAACTACACGCAAAAGCGGTTCGGTGCCCGCGGCGAGATCATCCGCGCGTCATCTCAGGACCGAACAGCGCAGAACGAGCTGCCGACCGATGGCTACACGCTGGTCAACGCACAGTTGTCGTATCAGTTGCCCGAGCACCGGATGGGTACGCTCGAGCTGTTCCTGCGGGCCAACAACCTGCTCGACGAAGACGTGCGCCTGCACACGTCGGCGCTGAAGGATCTGATTCCGCTGGGCCGGCGCAGCGTGATGGTGGGCGTGACCGGCGCCTTCTGACGCTCAGATGTCGTCGATCGCGTCGCGGACACCAAGGTGATCCACGTCACCCCAGTGCACCAGACGCCAGTCGCCGGGGCTCACCGTCAGCGTGTTCAGGCTGGCGTTCAGTAACGTCCAGTTGCGTGGCGCGTCCAACGAAATGCCCAGCGCGCGGCGATACAGGCAATCGAGCACGCCGCCGTGACTGACGACGAGCACGCGTCCGCCGGGATGCGCGGCGGCGATGCGCTCGACGGTGGCGACGCAGCGGGCTGAAAACACGACCAGCGTTTCGCCGTCGCCGAGATCGTGATGCGGATCGCGGGACTTGAACCGCCGCCAGTCGTCGGGGTGGTGTTTCGCCGCCTCCTCCCCGGTCAGTCCCTGGAACTTACCGAGATGCCGTTCGCGTAGACCCGGCTCCTGCCGGATCTCGTGCCGGGTATGACGGGTGATGCCACGCGCGGTGGCCAGCGTCCGGCCGAGATCGCTCGAATAGACCGCATCGATCGTTTCTCCGACAAGTCGCAGGCCGAGCAGATCGGCCTGTTGCACGCCGCCAGCATCGAGATCGCTGTCGAGATAGCCCTGCATCCGACCCTGCAGATTCCAGACGGTTTCGCCGTGCCGGACGGCGAGGATGGTCGTCGCCGTCATGGGGCCTGCTCCAGCACCAGGCCCTTGAGGTATTCGCCCTCGGGAAAGCGCAATGACACCGGGTGATCGGGCGCTGCGGCCAGATGATGCAGCACCCGCGCGTCGACGCCGGCGTCCGCCGCGGCGCCCGCGACGATTTTCTGGAACAGGTCGCGGTGCACGCCGCCGGAACACGAGAACGTGAACAGCAATCCGCCGGGACTCAGCAGCTTGAACGCCCACAGGTTGATGTCCTTGTAGGCGCGCGCAGCCTTCTCGGCGTGGGCAGCGGTCGGCGCGAACTTCGGCGGATCGAGCACGATGATGTCGAAATGCCGGTTCTCGTCGCGGAAGCGCCGCAATTGCTTGAAGACGTCGGCCTCCAGCAGCTCGACGCGATCTGCGGCGAGCCGGTTGCGACCGACGTGTCGTTGCGCTGCGGCCAGGGCATCGGCCGAACTGTCCACCGCCGTGACGCGGCTGGCACCGCCGGCCAGTGCATTCAACGCGAATCCACCGCTGTAGCTGAAGCAATCGAGGACGCTGCGGCCATCGCTGAGGCCTCGCAACAGCGCCCGATTGTCGCGCTGGTCCAGATAGAAACCGGTCTTGTGGCCCTGGACGGGATCGACTTCGAACACCAGGCCGGCTTCCTCGATCTCGATCGAACCTTCCGGGGCTTTGCCGCGCAGCGGTCCGACGCGCGGTTCGAGACCTTCGAGCGTCAGCACGTCGGCATCCGAGCGTTCGAACACGATGTCGAGACCGGTGACTTCGCGCAGCGCCGCCGCGATGGTGTCGCGCCAGCGCCATGCACCCGCGCTGGACAACTGCAGCACGAGGAGCCGACCGTAGCGATCCGCGACGACGCCGGGCAGGCCGTCGGCTTCGCCGTGCAGCAGCCGCAACGCTGCCCGGGGTTCGTCGAAACCGAACTGGCGTCGACGATGGTCGACGGCGGCGCGCACCCGTTCGGTGATGAACCCGTCATCGATGGCCTGGCTTTCATGCCAGTCCCACACGCGGGCGGAAATCTGCGACTTCGGGCTCCACGCGGCCCACGCGGCGAAGCCGCCGAGCGCGGTCCGCACTTCCACCGTGTCGCCGGGCTGTGGATCGCCTTCGACGCGACCGACGGCGCCGGAGAAAATCCAGGGATGGTGGCGCTGCAGCGACTTCTCGCGGCCGGGCTTCAATACGAGGCGGGACATGGATTTCCTGAGATGAGGAGTGGGAGTGAAGGGGTCGAACCCCGGGGCCGCTACTTCTTCTTGGCCCGCGGATGCGCGGCGTCGTACACCTTCGCGAGGTGCTGGAAATCCAGATGCGTGTAGATCTGGGTCGTGGAGATGCTGGCGTGGCCGAGCAGTTCCTGCACGGCGCGCAGGTCGCCACTGGACTGCAGCAGGTGTGATGCGAACGAATGGCGCAGCACGTGCGGATGCACGTTGGCGGTGAGGCCGCGCTGCTGCGCGAGGGACTTCAGTCGCGTCTGGATCACGCGGTGCGCGATGCGGGCGCCGCGGTCGCCGACGAAGAGGGCTGTCTCTCCAGGCTTCGCCAACCGGTTGCGCAGCGGCAGCCAGGCCTGCAGTGCGGCGATGGCTTGCCGGCCGATCGGCAGGACCCGCGTCTTCGAGCCCTTGCCGGTCACGCGGACCGAGCCGTCGACGAGGTCGACGTCCATCGGGTCCAGGCCCGCCACTTCAGCGAGCCGCAGCCCGGACGAGTAGATCAGTTCGAAGATCGCCCGATCGCGCAGCGCCATGTCGTCATCGGCCGGACCGTCGAGCAGTTGCGCGGATTCGTCGGGCGTGAGGCTCGACGGCAGCCGCTTCGGCGCCTTCGGCGCGCGCAGACCGATGGCCGGATTCGACGGCAGGCCATGGTCGCGCACGAGCCACGTGAAGAACGTGCGCCACGCGGACAGCTTCCGCGCGAGACTGCGGCCACTGAGGCCACCGGCATGCAGCCGGGACAGGCATCGGCGCAGATCGTGGACGTTCAACGACTCGAGCGGTCGACCATCGATCAGCGCCAGCAGATCGCGCACGTCCCGTCCGTAGTGTTCGACGGTCAGCACGGACAGCCGGCGTTCGTGGGCCAGATGCTCGAGAAAGGCGGTCAGCCGCGCCAGACCGGCTTCCGAAGGTGCCGGTCGCGCGAGGGTGGAAGCAGTGGCGCTGGACCGCGGCATCAACCCGGGCGCAGGAATCGCGACAGTGCCATGCTGATCTGTTCGCCGAGGCGCTTCAGGTACAGCGTGCCCATTTCCGGGTAGAAACGCTGCGGATCCTCGGAGCCCAGTCCGAGCAGGCCGAACGGTTGCTCGGCGCGCAGCGCGACATAGGCGAACGACTGGAGGCCGACGCCATCGTCACCGAACCAGCCGGCGGTCTCGAACATCGGATGGGTTGCGCAGTACGGATTGGTCAGGCTCTCGGTGAAAACCCGGACTTCCTGGCTCACGTCACCGAACTCGGGGCGTTCCCAGCCGCCGTCGGCCCACAGCCGCAATGCCACGTGCGGCACCGCGAAGTCCTCGCGCAAGTTGTAGTACAGCGATGCGAGCAGACCATCGAGATCGCGCGAGATCATCAGCGCGAGCGTGATGCGGTGCATGCGTTCGATGATGACGTCGTTCTCCTGTCCGAACTGCACCAGTTCGGCCAGTTTGTCTTCGAGCGCACGGTTCTTCTCGCGCAGTGTGACGATCTGCCGCTCGGCGATCGGAATCGCGCGCCCGCCGTGGGGATGCGGCACGTAGATCTCGGCGAGCTGCTCGGCATACTGGTCGAAGAATTCCGGGTGGTCCTTCAGGAACTGGGCCACATCTTCGGCGGTGAGACGCATGGAACTCCTCGGGGCGTTGAATTCGTTGTCAAGCGACGGCACGTGTGGCCGCCGACATCACGATGGCGTCGGGCAACTCGATCGTGCCATCGAACACCGTCGCGGCGGGACCGGTCATCCGCACCGGGTTGCCGTCGCCGTCCCAGCGGATCGTCAGATCGCCACCGCGCGCGTGCACGGCGACCGGACTGTCGAGCAATCCGCGCTGGATGCCGGCGACGACCGCCGCGCAGGCACCGGTGCCGCACGCGAGCGTCTCGCCGCTGCCGCGTTCGAACACGCGCAACCGGATTTCGTGCCGGCCGACGACCTGCATGAAGCCGGCGTTGACCCGTTGCGGGAACCGCGGATGACGCTCGATTGCGGGACCTTCGGTTTCAACGGGCGCCGCGTCCACGTCCGCGACGATCTGCACGGCGTGCGGATTGCCCATGGAGACGGCGCTGATCTCGCGTGTCGCGTCGCCGACCGTCAGCGCATAGGTGGTCGCGCGTCGATCGGCGGTGAACGGAATGCGGGCCGGCTCGAACTCGGGTACGCCCATGTCGACGGTGACTTGTCCGTCGGCTTCCAGTCGCGGCGCGATCACGCCGGATGCCGTTTCGACGCGGATGGCGTCGCGCACCGTCAGGCCTCGATCGTGCACGAACCGGACGAAGCAGCGCGCCCCGTTGCCGCATTGCTGCACTTCGCCGCCATCCGCGTTGAAGATGCGGTAGTAGAAATCGGTATCGGGGCGGCGTGCGGGCTCGACCACCAATACTTGATCGCAGCCGACGCCGAACCGGCGATCGCACAGAAACCGGATCTGCGCAGCATCGAGCACGAACGGCGTGTGGGTCGCGTCGATCACGACGAAATCGTTGCCGGCGCCTTGCATCTTGGTGAACGGGATCCGCATGACGATCAGCGGCCGCAATCCGGCGCAAGCGATTTGGCCATCACGTAGTCGTCCATCACGAAGCCGTTGCCGATGTCGAACACCGTCTCGGCGGCGACTGCGTAACCGTTGCGGCGATAGGTGGCGATGGCACTGAGATTGTTCCTGTTCACTTGCAGGTAGATCCGATGGGCGCCCAGCGAGACCGCCCGCTGCTCGGCGTGGCGCAGGAGTCGAGTGCCGAGGCCGCGTCCCTGCAGATGCGATGCGACGTACAGCTTGTCGAGCTTGATCTCGCCGGCCGCTTCACCACGCTCGCAGGCGACGAAGCCGGCCAGCGCATCGTCGACGCGCAGCGCATCCCACCAGACGTCGTCGCGACCCAGTTGCGACCGGATCACTTCGGGGCGATAGCGCTGATCCAGCATGTATTCTATCTGCGCGATGCCGACGATGCTGGGGTAATGGTCGTGCCAGATCGCGCGCGCGAGCGCGACGAGCGCCGGAATCTCCGGCTCCCGCAGTGGCACGATGCGGATGTCGGGTGTCGAGGTCATGGGTCAATAGAACCGGGGTTCGCCTTCCGGTCGCGTCTTGAAGCGCTTGTGCAGCCAGTAGTATTGCTCGGGCATTTCGAGAACCCGCGCTTCGATGAACGCGTTCATGCGCCGGGTGTCCTCTTCCGGCGAGGTACCCGGGTAATTTTCCCAGGCCGGATACATGCGCATCACATAGCCGCGGCTGCCCGGCAGCTGGCGCACGACCACGGGCACCACCGCGGCACCGGTCAGGCGTGACAATCGCGACAGCGCGGTCACCGTCGCGGCCTGCACGCCGAAGAACGGGACGAACACGGCGTCGCGCGGACCGAGATCGAGATCCGGCGACAGCTGCAGTCCGAGGCCGTCGCGAAAACCGCGGATCAGGGTCTTCACGCCTTCCTGCCGCGACACCATCCGGGTGCCGGGAAAGCGGCTGCGGGCCTTGACCAGAAACGCGTCGAACACGCGGTTCTTCTGGCGCGCGTAGACCGCCATGCCGCGGTAATCCATGGACATGCGTAGGCCTTCCATCTCGATGCCGACGAAATGCGGCACCAGGAAGATGATCCGGCGTCCGCCCAGCGCACGGGCGTGTTCGTCGCCTTCGATACGGACCAACCGACGTAACCGATCCGCGGATGCGAACCAGGCCAGCGGCGCTTCGAGGAAGCTGCGGCCGATGGCGCGGAAATGCGCACGTAGCACGGCTTCACGCCGCGCTTCGCTCCAATCGGGGAAGCAGAGCCGCAGATTGGTGCGGGCCACGCGTCGGCGTTCCGTGCCGAGCAGGCGCAGCAGATCGCCGAGTGCCGTCCCCAGGGGCGCCAACACGGCCAGTGGCAGGAAGTGCAGCAACCAGAGCACGCCGATGCCGAATCGGGTCAGCATGGACGTCTCACCGTGTTCCGCCGGCGATCGGGGGCTCCGCGCCGGCCGGGACCTTGTAGCGGTTGTAACTCCACAGATACTGCTCGGGGCATTGGCGGACCAGCTGTTCGATTGCGGCATTCAGCAGGCGGGGGCCGTCGGGTCCGCCGAGATCCGCGTCGAGCGCCTCGATGGTCAACGCGTAGCCCTTGCCCGCGGGCAGCCGTCGCGCAGCGGCGAGGAACACCGCACAGCTCGTCGCGCGTTGCAGCTTGCCGGCGAGGGTCATCGTGTACGCCGGCCGACCGAAGAAGTCGGCCCAGACGCCTTCACCGAAGCCGGGCACGTGATCGGGCAGCAGCCCCACCGCTTCACCGGCCTTCAGCGCCTTCAACAACTGTCGGACGCCGCCGAGCGACGTCGGCGCAAGGCGGCCGTAGCCGCGGTTGCGGCCGGCACGCATCAGCGGTTCGAGCCATTTGAGTTTCGGCGGACGGTACAGCACGGTGATGGGAATTCTGAGCGCAGCGTACAGCGCGGACACTTCGAAACAGCCCAGATGCGGTGTCAGAAACAGGATGCCGCGTCCTTGCCGCCGGGCTTCATCGACCAGATGCCAGCCATGGGTCTCGACCACCAGGCCCGCGGCGTCTTCGGTGGAGCGAAACCAGATCGCGGGCAACTCGAAGAGGCCTTTGCCCATCTCGCAGACGGCTGTGCTGCAGATTTGCTCGAAACGCGCGGGATCGTCGGCCAGACCGCTCGCGGCGAGGTTGTCGGTCAAACGCGCGGCGTATCGAGGGGCCATTCGGTAAGCCAGCCAGCCGGCGACCGCGCCGATCCGGTGCAGCCACGGAAGCGGCAGGCGTGCCACGGCTCTCAGCGTTGCCTGGAGCATGGTGGTGGGCGCCGGTTACCGAGGAGGGAAACGAATCTGCTATCCTGCCCGGCCTTCATATCCCCATCTACTTCAACAGGGCTCGAGCATGAGCGATTTTCTCTTCACGTCGGAATCGGTGTCCGAGGGGCACCCCGACAAGGTGGCGGACCAGATCTCCGACGCGATTCTCGACGCGATCTTAGCCCAGGACCGCTTCTCCCGGGTAGCCGCCGAGACGCTCTGCAACACGGGTCTGGTGGTAATGGCCGGTGAAATCACGACCGGTGCCGTCGTCGACTACCAGCAGGTCGCGCGCGACACGATCAAGCGCATTGGCTACGACAACACGGAATTCGGCATCGACTACAAGGGCTGCGCAGTGCTCGTGGCCTACGACAAGCAGAGCCAGGATATCGCCCAGGGCGTCGACGAAGGGCGCGGACTGAATCTGGAGCAAGGTGCCGGCGACCAGGGCCTGATGTTCGGCTACGCCTGCGACGAAACGCCGCAACTGATGCCGCTGCCGATCTATCTGGCCCACCGGCTGGTCGAGCGACAGTCGGAGCTGCGCAAGGACGGCCGGCTGCCGTGGCTGCGCCCGGACGCGAAATCCCAGGTGACCGTCCGCTACGTGAACGGTCGTCCGGATTCCATCGACACCGTGGTGCTGTCGACGCAGCATGCACCGGAGATGGAGCACAAGCAGATCGAAGAGGCCGTGATCGAGCAGATCGTCAAGCCGGTACTGCCGAAGGCGCTGATCAAGGGCGAGATCAAGTATCTGATCAATCCGACCGGCCGGTTCGTGATCGGTGGTCCGCAGGGCGATTGCGGTCTGACGGGCCGCAAGATCATTGTCGACACCTACGGCGGTGCAGCTCCGCACGGTGGCGGCGCGTTCTCCGGCAAGGATCCGACGAAAGTGGATCGCTCGGCGGCCTACGCCGCACGCTATGTCGCGAAGAATATCGTCGGTGCGGGTCTGGCGACCAAATGTCTGGTGCAGGTGAGCTACGCGATCGTCGTGGCTCAACCGACCAGCGTGATGGTCACCACCAGCGGGACCGGCAAGGTGAGCGACGAACGGTTGTCCGAACTCGTGCGCAAGCACTTCGATCTGCGGCCGAAAGGCATCGTGCAGATGCTGGATCTGCTGCGTCCGATCTATCAGAAGACCGCAGCGTACGGCCACTTCGGCCGCGACGAGCCGGAATTCAAGTGGGAAGCGCTCAACAAGATCGAAGCGCTGCGGGCGGATGCGGGTGTGAAGTCGTCGGCGACCGCGTAGGCTGCCGCAGCAAAACTCCGGAGCCTGACGGCTCCGGAGAATCTTCGCAGGATCAGGGACGACGGGCGCGCTTCGGGGCGCCCGAGTCGTTTCGCGAACCCGCTTCGCCACGGGTCGCCGGGCGGCCTTCACCCGGACGGCCGGACGGCCGATTCGAGAAATTGCGTCCCGGACGGCTGTCTCCACCCGGACGGCGGGCGCCGGAACCCGGATTGCCGCGGGGCTCGAGGCCCGGCAGC
Source organism: Burkholderiales bacterium (assembly GCA_026125595.1). Lineage (GTDB taxonomy): Bacteria > Pseudomonadota > Gammaproteobacteria > Burkholderiales. Next base: position 10,404 of record JAHCKV010000058.1, read on the forward strand.
GTCGACACCGGAATGCGTTCGGTCGTGAACCGTTCGATGCTGCGGATCCGGTGGGCGTCGGCATGGTCGGCCAGCGTGACCGCCACACCGGTGCGGCCGGCCCGGCCGGTTCGACCGATGCGGTGCACGTAGTCTTCCGCTTTGATCGGCAGACCATGATTGATCACGTGCGTGATGCCGGGCACATCGATGCCACGCGCGGCCACGTCGGTGGCGACGAGCACGCGCAGACGGCGCTTGCGCAGGGCTTCGAGGGCGCGGTTGCGTTGACCCTGGGGCATGCCGCCGTGGAGTGCGGCGACGGCATGACCATCGGCACCGAGGCTCGCGGCCAGACGTTCGGCGTCCTGCTGCGTCGACGTGAACACGATCGCCTGATCGATTTCCGGGTCCTTCAACAGATGGTCGAGCATGCGGTCCTTGTGGGTCCGGCCGTCCGCCCAGTGCAGATGCTGCGTGATCTGCGCCTTGGTCTCGACCGAACTCAGCACCTCGATCCGCTGCGGGGATTTCAGCAGCTTGCCGGCGAGTTGCGCCACGCGGCCCGCGAACGTCGCGGAGAACATCAGGGTCTGACGGGAGGTCGGTGTCGCTGCGGCGATGATCTCGATGTCTTCGATGAAGCCCATGTCGAGCATGCGGTCGGCTTCGTCGAGCACCAGCACCTCGACCTTCGACAGGCTCACGCGGCCGCTCTGCAGCAGGTCCAGCAGCCGTCCGGGCGTTGCGATCAGCACATCGAGTGCGCTGCGCACGGCACGCAACTGCGCCGGGTACGGCACACCGCCCACCACCGTGGTGGAGCGCAGCCAATGCAGCGACCGACCATAGGTTTCGCACGCCTTCGTCACTTGCTGGGACAGTTCACGCGTCGGCGTCAGAACGAGAATCCGCGGACCGGCGCCGGGTTGGGCCCGGCCTTCGGAATTCGCGAGCCGGTGCAAGCTGGGCAGCATGAAGGCGGCGGTCTTGCCACTGCCGGTGGCCGACGAGACCATCAGGTCGTGCCCGGCGAGGGCGGCGGGAATCGCGGCGGCCTGGACTTCGGTCGCGTGGGTGTAGCCGGTCAGATGGATCGCTTCCGCGAGCGCGGGATGCAGTCCGAAGCTGGCAAAAAGGGGAAGGCTGTCGGTCGCCTCGATGGCGGTCGGCTGGGTGTTCAAATGAGAAACTCCAAAGCTGATTGAACGCCCGCGAAATGCGGGAGCCCGTGGAACCTGTGGGTCGCGGCCCGGTGCGACGGCATCGTCGCCAACCGGTGCGGCCCTACGGGGCTGCGGAGTCAGAGTCGATGGAGAGGCGCCCATGCAAGCCGGTAAGGAACCGGCTGAGGATCGGCGGGACTGCGATCCCGGACGCGAACCCGTGACTGTACGCATATTTGTGCGTCGCGGCAAACGAAGTTTGTCGTCCGGACGAGTCGCGATATACTCGCCGCGGCCCTGAGGAGCGCTGCAACGGGAGTCCTTCCCGCCAGGCTCAGGGCTCAAGTTATCGGAACGGCGCTCGTTGACTCGTGATCGGCTCACGGGTGGCGAGCGTGGAATCCCTCCGCGACTTCCCGCCGCCTGTGCCGGTCCCTCGACAGGAGCGACACATGTCCGCCGTGACTCAACTGAAGACCGCACCCGACTACGTGGTGGCCGACCTTTCGCTGGCCGATTGGGGCCGCAAGGAAATCCGCATCGCCGAAACCGAGATGCCCGGCCTCATGGCCATCCGCGAGGAATACGCCGCCAAGCAACCGCTCAAGGGTGCGCGCATCACCGGCTCGCTGCACATGACGATCCA
>JAHCKV010000580.1 GCA_026125595.1 Burkholderiales bacterium
CGGTCGATCACAACGAGTACAGCGCGGTCGTGAACAAGATCATCTCCAGCGGCGTGAACGTCGTGTTCAACACGACGATCCCGCCCGGCACGCCGGTGTTCTTCAAGCAGCTCTACGAAGCCGGATTCCAGAAGAAGGGCGGACGTCTCGCGTGCGTGTACTACGACGAGAACACGTTGAACATCACGCCGGCCAACGAGATCGAAGGTCTCGCGAGCTGCCTCGACTACTTCAAGGCGGTCAACGATCCGTTCGGAAACGCGCTCTACGACAAGTTCGCGAAGAAATTCGGCAACAAGAATCCGCTGGCGGCCGGCAGCGCCGTCACCGGCATGTGGCGTGGACTGAATCTGTGGGCCGAGGCAGTCAAGAAGGCCAACAGTGTGAAGCGCGACGATGTCGCGAAGGCGCTCGAGACGACGAAGCTGGCCGATGGTCCCGGCGGCGCTTCGGAGATCGTGCCCGGCACCCAGCATACGGCGATGCACATGTACATCGCCGTGGCGAAGGCGGGCAAGTACGAGATCGTCGAGAAGAGCCCGGGTCTGGTCGCGCCCGGCGAGTGCGGTTGAACGGTTGAATCGTCGTCCCTGAGTCGCCGTCCGCCGGTCATCCGTCCGGCGGGCGGCGACGAAACCCGTCGCCTTCCATGAGTTCCGTCACCGCTCCTTCCGCGTTCCGACGCGTACTGCCCTGGGTCGAGATCGTGCTGCTGCTGATGGCGCTGCCGCTGCCATTCGTGCTGGACGATTTCTGGATCCTGTTCGCCACGAAGATCTGCATCCTGGCGCTGCTCGCCATCTCGTTCGATCTCGTGTGGGGGTACGCGGGCATCATGAGTTTCGGTCAAGCCCTTTTCTTCGGCGTCGCCGGCTATACGGTCTCGTTGCTCGCGACCAAGGCCGACGTGACGTCCATCTTCGTGCTGCTGCCGCTGAGCGGTCTGGTCGGCCTGGTGGTCGCGTTCGTCGTCGCCGTGATCGTCATCTTCGGCAAACGCATTCCGTCCGTGGTGTTTGTCGCATTGGGCACGTTGACCGGTTCCTACGCAGTGGAGCGCGTGGCGCGCGGCTGGTCGTGGGTTGGCGGGCAGAACGGCATCTCGTCGCTGCCGCGGCTGACGGCCGGCGATTTCGAGATCGAGGAAGGCATCGTCTACTTTTACGTCGCGTTGGCGGTGCTGATCGTCACCTACGTGCTGGTGCGCTTCCTGGTTCGCTCGCAGTTCGGGCTCGTGCTGGCCGGCATCCGGCAGCAGGAGGCGCGACTCGGTTTCTTCGGCTATCAGGTCCAGAGTTACAAGGGCGTCGTGTTCACGGTGGCGGGTTTCATCGCCGGCATGTCCGGCGGATTGTTCGCGTTCCATGAAGGATTCATCGGCCCGGGACAGCTGGGGCCCGTGCTGTCGACGCAGGCCGTGTTGTACGTGCTGTTCGGCGGGGTGGGGACGCTGGTCGGCGCGGTGATCGGCGTGAGCGTCATCGAACTGATCAGCTATGCGCTGCCGCAGATCGACGCACTCGGCTCGGACGTGCAGCAGTTTCTCGAAACCGGCTGGCCGATCGTGCTGGGTCTGCTGCTGTTGATCACCGTGATGTTCCGGCCCACCGGGCTGATCGGGCTCATCGTCGGCGACCGTGAACGCATCGGTGCGTTCGGTCGAAAGATGCGGGCGCCTGCGGCGGAGCGGAACGAATGATCCGGCGCATCCGATGCGGCGAGATCGTTGCGGGAAGTCGACGATGAGTCTGCTCGAAGTCCGCGACGTCACGAAGATCTACGGTACGCTGACCGCGTTGGGGGGCGCTTCGCTGACGGTGGCGCCCAACGAGTTCCACGGACTGATCGGTCCCAACGGATCCGGCAAGAGCACGATGCTGAAGTGCATCGCCGGTGCCGAGATTCCGACCTCCGGCACCGTGATGCTCGCCGGGCACGACATCACGAAGGCCACGCCACCGGAGCGGTCGCGGGCCGGCATGAGCCTCAAGTTCCAGATCACCGCGGTGCTGCCGCAACTGTCGGTCTACGACAACCTGCTGCTGGCCGTGCAGGCGCACCGGTCGATGTTCGGCTTGTTGTTGTCGCGCAGCCGGCGCGCGCTGGACGAGAAGGTAATGGATCTGCTCGGACAGTTCCGCCTGGCGGATCGGCACAGCGACATCGCCGGGACGCTGTCCCACGGCCAGCAGCAGTGGCTCGAGATCGCGATGGCGCTGTCCCGCGAGCCGAAGCTGCTGCTGCTCGACGAACCGACGGCGGGCATGAGCCCGCAGGAGCGGCGCGTCACCGGTGACCTGATTGCGCCGATCAAGTCGCAGTGCTCGCTGCTGATCGTCGAGCACGATCTGGATTTCATCAAGGACATCTGCGATTCGCTGACGGTGCTCGATCAGGGCCTGATCGTGGCCACGGTTTCCAC
>JAHCKV010000581.1 GCA_026125595.1 Burkholderiales bacterium
GGTCTGGCCGGCCGGCGAGCGCGACGAGTATTTTCCCCTCGTGCTCGCCGAGCAGTTCGCGTCGCGCAGCGATCGGCTTCCCTTCGGCTACGACGGTTTCTCCGATCCGGGTCGTCGGGAAGCCATGCTGCGGGCACTGCAGGGTCGCACACCTGCATATACCCAGCTGCTGCATCTGAAGGTCGGAGGCGGCATCGCGGGGGGCGCGGGCGAGACCGTGGAGCCGGCCATCCTGGCCTATCAGCCGATCCTGCGCAGCGGTGCGGGCGCCGATGACCTGGTGGGATTCGTCGTGCTGAGTGTCCGGCCCACCGTGCTGCTGAGCCGGCTGACCGCCAATCTGCAGGGTGTCCGGGTCGACTGGCGGCAAACGACCGAACCGGTCGGCGCCGCACCGATTCCCGTGACCGACGAACGCCGCATCGTGCTGAACCGGGGTGGGCGCGTCTGGCAGTTCCGGGTCCGGGCCGTCGGGACCGAAGTCCCGTGGATCTCGTCACGCGTGGCTCTGGCACTGCTGGGCATCGCGATCGGGATGGCGGCGCTGCTGCTCCGTCGCGCCCGGCAGGTGGAACACCGACGGCGCACCGCCGAAGCCCGTCTCGCGGCCGAAGAGAATGTCGCCGAAGCCCGATTTCGGGAACTGGCCGCCGGCAGCCCGATTCCGTTGTGGCAGGCGGACGCGGAGTTCAGGATCCGTTTCATGAGTCCCGGCTGGGAAGATCTGCTGCATCTGCGCGGTGTTCAGGTCAACGATCTGGCCTGGCTCGACGTGCTGCATCCCGAGGATCGCCGCCGCGTGCACGCCGGCATGGCGGAACTCATTCGCAAACCCCGCAGTTACAAGGTGCGCGCGCGCTATGGTGCGGGCGGCGATCGGTACCGGTGGGCCGTCGTGCTCGGCGTGCCGCGCTACGGACCGGACAAGCGCCTCGAAGGCTGGACCGGTTGCCTGCTGGACATCGACCGGCACGTGGTGACGGAGCAACGGTTGCGATTGTCCGAGGCGCGCAATCGTGCGGCGCTGGCCGCCAGCGATCTCGCATTGTGGGAATGGGACGTCGAAGAGGACCGCCTGACGTTGTCCGACTCGGCGGATGTGATGCTCGATCCCGCGCTGTGGCGTGATGCAATCCGGCGCGCCGAAACGGGACAACCGAGGTCGGGATCGAGGCCGAACGACGATCTGCGGTTCCGCGACAGCCGTGGCTTGCGGGCGATCATGCCGCGCTGGCATCCCGACGATCTGCCGTCGCTGCACGAGGCTCTCGACACCCGTCTGACCCAGGATGACGAGATCTTCCTCGAGTCGCGCCTGGAGGTACGGACAGGCGAGTTTCGCTGGTTCGAAGTGCGCGCCTCGGTGCAGCGCGATGAACGGGGCCGCTCGATCCGGATGCTGGGTTCGCTGCAGGGCGTCGAAGAGCGGAAACGCCTCGAAGTCGAGCGTGTGCAGCAGCGACAGTTTCTCGACGCCGTGCTGGGCGCCGTGCCGGTGGGCGTGGTCGTCAAGGATCGCAGCGGTCGCTGGGTGATCGTCAACGAAGAAATGGCGCGGCTGCTCGGTCGCCCGGTGGCGGAACTGACAGGCCGCACCGACGCCGACTTGTTTCCGGAGGATCTCGCCGCGCGTTACCGGCAACAGGATCTCGCGCTGCTCGACAGCGGCGGCTTCCGGACCGAAGAGGAACGTCAGGAGACGACGAGTGGCATGCGGTGGTTGCTGAAGAATCGCCGTGTGCTGCGCACCGCAGATGACGAGGCCGTGCTGATCGTGTGCGCGCTCGACATCACGGCGCGCAAGGAGGCGGAGGATGCGCTGGAGGACAACCGGCATCTGCTGCACGCCGTGCTGGAGGCGATGCCGACGCCGGTCGTCGTCAAGAACGAGCGGCACGAATGGATCTTCATCAATCGGGCGAACAACGAGCTGAACGGCTGGACACCCGGAGAGATGCTGGGCAAGACCGACGGCGAGGTGCATCCGCCAGAGCGTGCGCGGCGCAATCTCGCCGAGGATGACCGCGTGCTCGCCGCCGATGGTCCGCTGGTGTTCGAAGACGACTACGAACTCGATGACGGACGGATACGCCGGCTGCACAAGACCAAGACCGCAATCACGTTGCGCGACGGCCGGCGGCTGGTGATCAGCGTGAACTTCGACGTTACCGAACGCTGGGAAGCCGAGTTGGCGCTCCAGCGCAACAAGGCGTTCCTCGACACCGTGCTCGATCTGGTGCCCGTGGCCGTCGTCGCGAAGGATCGTGAGCAGCGCTGGATGGTGGCGAATCGTGCGGCGACCCGGATGCACGGCGTCGAGCGCGAGCAGGTCATCGGCCGCACCGACTGGGATCTGTTCGCGCCGGAACAGGCGGCCATTCTGAAGGAGCAGGACGATGCGCTGCTCGCGTCGGGCGGTGA
>JAHCKV010000582.1 GCA_026125595.1 Burkholderiales bacterium
GGAGATCACCGGCTCTTCGATCTCCTTGCGCAGTTGCGCACGGACCGCCGCGACCTTCTCGCGGACATCCTGGGCGGCGACGACCGGATTGGTCAGCAGATCGAACTCCGCAATGACCACCGACTGGCCTTCGTACGAGCGCGACGTCAGCGTCTTCAGGCCGCTGATCGTGTTGACCGCGTCCTCGACCTTGCGGGTGATGTCGGATTCGATGACCTCGGGCGACGCGCCGGGATACAGCGTCGTGACGACCACGACCGGAAAATCGACGTTTGGAAACTGCTCGATGGACAGCCGGTTGTACGAGAACAGCCCGAGCACCAGCAATCCCACCATCAGCATGGTGGCGAACACCGGATTCGAGATGCTGACGCGAGTGATCCACATGGCGCGGGCGGGCCCCGTTAACGGCTGGTGGCGCCGGCGATCTTGACCCGGTCACCGGGCTTCAGATTGCTCAGATTCGCGTTCACCACGCGCGTGCCGACGGGCGGACCTTCGGTCAGCTCGGCGATGCCCCGCGCCGGATGCCGGCTGCCGACCCGCACGACGTGCCGCGCGACGGTATCGCCGTTGAGGACATACACGATCTCTTCACCGCTTTCGTCGCGGATCGCCGAGAGCGGCACGATCAGCGCTTGCTGCGAAACGCCGGACGCCAGCGTGCCCTTCGCGAACATGCCACCGCGCAACTCACCCTTCGGATTCGACAGCACGGCATAGACCTTGATCATGCGAGACCGGTCGTCGGCGCTCGGATTGATCCGCTCCACACGCCCTTCGAAACCTTTCACGTCGAGACCGTCGACTGAAAACTCGACCCGCGCGCCCGGCTTGATCGCGCCGATGTCAGAAGCGGGCACCTCCGCTTCCAGTTCCATGCGCGACAGATCGACGATGGACACGATGCGCCCGTCCACCGGCAGCTTTTCGCCCGGCTGCGCAAAGCGCTCGGAAACGATGCCGGTAATGGGCGCCGTCAACACGGCATCGGCCAGACTCTTGCGGGCCAGTTCGAGCTGTGCAGCCGCGGCCTGCATGTTGGCCTCCGCCACCGCGGCCGAGCTGGCGACGTTGTCCGCCGCGTTGCGGGAGATGAAGTTCTGCTCGAACAACTGCTCGTTCATCGCGAGCGTCTTCTTGGCGAGATCGAGCTGGGCCCGTGTGGCTTCCAGCGCCGCCCGACGCTCGGCCACCCGCGCACGCAATTCGATGTCGTCCATCCGGGCGATGACCTGTCCCTTGCGCACCGTTTCGCCTTCGCGGGCCAGCACGCTCAACAGTTCGCCGGCCACCTTCGACTTGACCAGCGTCTGCTCGTAGGGCCGCAACGTGCCCGACAGCGGGACCGTCCGCTCCACGGAACCCCGCGCGACCTCCACGACATCGACGGCCGCGAGCTCCATCACCCGGGGCGCGGAGGGCTCCACTACGACGGGCGCTTCCTTGTCGGCTTCCGGACGACCCTCCCGGTGCTTGAGGGCCCACGCCGTCGCGACGATCGCCAGGACCGCGACGACCGCGACGACTGTCTTGCGCTTCAGGTGTTTCATCACTCTCGTCCAGGACGGTGAATCGCCAACGCCGGGCGGCGTGACATGCAGTTTCGCGCCGGGCCTCGGGGGCAACACGCGAGTATCCCGCGGTGCCCGCGCATTCTCAAGGTGATGGGAAGTAAACTTTTGTTGCTGTGCTGCCTGACGGACCACGCAGATGCAAGGCCGTCCAGGCGTCCGATCAGAATCGTGCCGTCAGCGTCACGCCGGCCGTGCGCAGGTCGCCGACGTAGGTCGTTCCGGCAAGGTCTCGGCCTGAGATGTAGTCGCGGCCGAAAAGATTCTGAACAAAAAAAACAGCACTGTAGCGCGATGTCTCGTACCCGACCCGCAAGGCGGCGACGCTGTAGCCAGGAACCATGAACGATTGATTGTTGGCCAGGTCCGAAGTGGCGAACGATCTCGACCGAGATGTCAGATCAAACGACGCGAAAAACCCGGCATCGAACCGAACGACGGCCCAGATAGCGCCCGACCATCTTGGCGCTTCCGGAAACTCCTTTCCTGCGTAGTTCACATCGGAGATGATCCCGACCGCCGATTCCCGAAAATCGTCGATCTGCGTCTTCAACCATCCAGCGGATGCCCCCAGATCGATGCGCCGGTGGGGGCGCCATGCCAGAGACAACTCCGAACCGTACGCATGCGATCGACCTGCGTTGGCGGACAGACCGATGAGAACGTTTCCCGGACGCACAGTGATTTGTTGATCGCGCCAATCATAGTAAAAGACATTGGCGTTGAAGATGACTCGACCGTCCGCCTCAACCGACCGATACGCCAGTTCGTAGCTTTTCAGATACTCGGGCTTGATCTCCCGGCCGGCCTCCTTGAAGCCTCCTCGATAACCCGTCGACGCCGTGA
>JAHCKV010000583.1 GCA_026125595.1 Burkholderiales bacterium
CCAGCGCTGCTCGATCGCGAGATGGCGCGTTTTCCCGGCTGGCTCGTGTGGCTTGCGCTGATCTCGCCGCGCCTGGAACTCCACGCGGCGCAGATCGAACCGCTCGGTGTCGATTCCTGGCGGATTCGCGTGGTGCTGCGCAATGCGGGTTGGTTGCCGACCTACGTGACGCAGCAGGCCAAGAAGAACGGTCTGGTGCGCGGCGTGATCGTCGAGCTGGAAGCGCCGGAAGGCGTTTCGGTGCAGACCGGTGAGCGCCGTGCCGATGTGGGGCAACTGGAAGGGCGTGCCTACAAGCCCACTGTGCCATCGAGCTGGGCCGGCTGGGGCGGTGACGTGACCGACGATCGCGTGAAGGTCGAGTGGATCGTGCGGGCAGTGGCAGGCAGCCGCGTGATGATCATCGCGCGGCACGATCGCGCGGGCGTTGTCCGTGTCCCGGTGCTGTTGCGGGCGACCGTGAAAGAATGAAGGCACCCGAAGGTGCCTTCATTCCGTTGCGGTGGCGGTTCAACCGGCAATCGCGATGCGCCGTTGCTGGTGTCGCAGCGCAGCCAGACTGAGCAAGCCGGCGCCGAGCATGAAGTAGGTGGAGGGTTCCGGCACCGGCGCCGTGACACCGGTCGGGTAGTCGAGCGGGATGCCGCTGATCTGCAAGTCCCACGGGCCCGCGACACCGGGCGTGCCCACATCGCCAGCGCCGTACTTGAATCCCAGCGGCGTGTTGAGCAGGTTGATCGAACCGAAACTCGGCACCTGACCGCTGGCGATGTCGATGCTGATGCCGGCGATGCTCTGAGTCCATGTGACCTGGCTCAGCATCGCGCCGTCGGCGTTTTCCAGGCGCAGGAAGTCGCTCGAATTGCCGAGGGACAGCGCGGTGCCCCACGCGTAGTCCACCTCGAGGCCGCCGTTGATGGCGGTGTCGGCCTTGCGCCCGAACACGAAGTAGCCGCCGGCGGCGATTGCGTGGTCGCCGGTGACCGTGAAGCTCTCGGTCGCGGTGGACGCGAAGCTCACGACCTTGAGGCCGGTCAGGTTGATTGCGATGTCGAGGGGATTGTGGATCTCGAACCATTCGCCGCTGGTGTCGCCGACTTTCGCGGGGTCGGGCATCACTTCGGTGATCAGCAGCTGGCCGGGTTGGAGGTCGGCGAGGTCGAGGGCGGCGAGGGCGGGGAGCGGTGCGATGGCGAGCAGCGCGATGGACAGGAACGACGGCGTCAGGCGAATGGCGGTGTTCATGGTGGTCTCCTTGTTCTTGCAGGTGGTCCAGGGACCGATCGGCTCGGGTCGAGACGTTCGGTGCGTCGCGGGCCGGAATCGGAGGTCTTCGCTCCGTCACGGACGCCTTGTACGCAGGACCGAATCTAGAAACGCATGGCCACCGGCACATGCGATGGGCATGCGGTGTCCGGACGTGATACTTCATGGCGTGCCTGCTGCACGCCGATGTGGGATCAGACCTTCAGGGGCATACGACCGGGATTTCGGTCGTCAGCGCGATGCCGTCGGGTTGCGGAGCCGCCCGCCACGCGATGGCTTCCACGCCCGCGGCGATGGCTTCGCGCAGCGTGCGGCCGTAGGTAGGATCGATCCGGTCCGCAGGACGAACTTCTCCCACGTCACCGCGCTGCACGCAGAACAGCAGTACGGCGCGGGCGCCGCCGGCCACCATGCGCGACATTTCCCGCAAGTGCTTGCTGCCGCGATCGCTGACCGAATCCGGGAACAGCGCCACCTGGCCGTCGACTGCCGCGGACACGTTCTTCACTTCGAGAAAGCAGTCCGGACGCCCGTCGTGCCGCAACAGAAAATCGATGCGACTGCGTTCATCGCCGTAGCGAAACTCCGGCGTCAGGCTCGAGTAGCCGCCCAGCAACGGGATGACACCGTTCTCGACGGCTTCGCGAACCAGGCCATTGCAGCGGCCGGTGTTGACGCCGACGCGGGTCCCGTCGGCCAGCTCCGTGAGTTCCCAGGTCCATGCGTACTTGCGGGCCGGCCCCGGCTGATGCTTCAACCAGATGCGGCTGCCAGGCGCGCAGACGCCGAGCATCGACCCGGTGTTGGGGCAATGGACGGTGGCGGTCTCGCCCGACTCGAACCGCACATCCGCGAGAAAGCGCTGGTATCGCCGTTCCAGCCGGGCCGGCGTCAGCGGCGGATCAAATCTCAAGCGTCGGTCCTTCGGGGGCGTCCTTGAACGGGGCGTGCTCTTCCAGCTCGTTCACATGACGCAGCACCATCTTCGATTCGCGATCGACGAACTGCCGCACGGGTCGGTCGAAATCGGGGTCGCCTACCCAATGGGCGGAGTATGTCGATACCGGCAGCAGCCCGCGGGCGAGCTTGTGTTCGCCCTGGGCGCCCCCTTCGAAGCGGCGGATGCCGCGGTCGATGCAGAACG
>JAHCKV010000584.1 GCA_026125595.1 Burkholderiales bacterium
AGCAGTCCCAGGATCAGGTCGACGTTGCGTTCGATCCGGCACGGCACGCTGTCCCAACGGGCTCGGGGTATGTAGGGCGCCAGCGCCGAGACCTGGAAATAGTCTTCGACGTCGATGGTGAGCGCATTGACGATGGGTAGTTCGGGCCGCATGGCGAGATGGCGTTCAGTGCGCGGGTTGGGTGACGCGATCGGAGAGCCAACCGGCGAGATGGGCGGCGATACGTTCGCCGGCGCGGCCCTCCCAGAATTCAGGCACGCGTCCACGCTTGCCGCCGTTGGTCAGCACGCCATCCAGTTCGCGCAGGATCGCACGCCGATCGATGCCGACCAGCGTGTTGGTTCCTTGGTCGATCGTGATGGGGCGTTCGGTGTTCTCACGCAGCGTCAGGCAAGGCACGCCGAGGGCGGTGGTTTCTTCCTGGATGCCGCCGGAATCGGTCAACACGACGACGGCCGCGGACATCAGGCCCAGCATCTCGAGATAGCCTTGCGGCTGGAGCAACAGGATCCGTCGATCTGCCAGTTCGCTGGTCAGCCCGAAACGCTCGATGTTCGCGCGGGTCCTGGGGTGCAGCGGCAGAACCAGCGGCAGGCGCTCGCTGGCCTCGACGAGTGTGCCGATCAGCGCGGCGAGTGTGTCGCGATCATCGACATTGGAAGGACGATGCAGCGTGACGACGGCGAAGCGCTCCCAGCCACGCAGTTCGGTTTCGGCGATGCCACCGCGACGAATCGATTCGACCGCCGGAACCGCCCTGGGACGATGGGCGAGCAGCGAATCGATCATCAGGTTGCCGACGAAATGAATGCGATCCGCTGCAATGCCTTCGCGGACGAGGTTGTCTCGGGCGGCACGTTCGGTCGTGTACAGCACATCCGAAATCTGGTCGGTCAAGACCCGATTGATCTCTTCGGGCATCGAGCGATCGTGGCTGCGCAGGCCGGCTTCGACGTGCGCGACGGGCACCCCCTTCTTGACTGCGACCAGACCGCACGCGATGGTCGAGTTGACGTCACCGACGACTACAACACAGGAAGGGCGCTGGGCATCGACCACGGGTTCGAAGCGCCGCATGATCTCGGCGGTCTGTACCGCATGGGTGCCGGACCCGACCTCCAGATTCACGTCGGGTGCCGGGAGCTGCAGATCGCGGAACAACTGGTCGTTCATGAGCGGGTCGTAGTGCTGCCCGGTGTGAATCAGCTGGATCGGCGGGAGGTCGGTGCGACTACCGAACGCGCGGATCAATGGCGCCATCTTCATGTAGTTGGGCCGGGCGCCCACGATGCACAACACCGGCCCGGAACCGGATTCCATGCTGCCCATGGGCCTCAACTCTCCTGGCGCGCCGCGGGCTCGATCACCCGTACCAATCGGCGCAGTGTGTTGAGGACCACGGTCAGGGTTTTCTCGAGACGCACGACGCGTTCGGTCAAGTGCTCACCTTCCTCGGGCGCTGCGAGCGCCGCCTCATCGCCGTTGCCGACCAGGGGATCCGTGGCGTCGCGTCCGTGGTTGGAGCGATCGGGCTTGTCGCTGGATCCGGAAGTCGTCGGGCCGAGTTCTTCCTTCAGCTCATCCGCCACGGTCCCGACGTCATCCGGTGTCAGCACATGGGCATCGCGCAGGAATGCGGACAGCAACAGCCGGTTGCAGACGAGGTTGATGCGACGGGGAATGCCGGCGGTGAACGCGTAGATCGCATCCATGGTGCCGGGCTCGAACGTCGGATCCTGCCGTTTCCAGCCGACGTGCAGCATCCGGTGTTCGATGTATCGGATGCTTTCCTGCCGGTCGAGGGCACCCAGGTGATAGGACGCGATGACCCGCTGCCGCAACTGCTGCATGCTGGGGTGCTGCATGACTTTGCGCAGCTCGGGCTGTCCCACGAGAAAGCTCTGCAGCAGTCCACGATCGCTGATCTGGAAGTTCGAGAGCATCCGCAGTTCTTCGATCGCGCGGGCCGTGAGATTCTGCGCCTCGTCGACGATCAGCAGCGCACGCTTGCGTTCCAGCGCGATGCTCTTCAGGAACTGCTCGAGTTCGGCGAGCAGCGATCCCTTGTCCGTTCCGCGGGTCGGCAGACCGAACGCGGCACAGACGGCGCGTACCAGATCGTCGGCGTCGAGCATCGTGCTGACGAGGTGGGCGGCGACGACCTTCGACGCATCCAGATGCGCGAGCAGATTGCGGACGATCGTGGTTTTCCCGGCACCGACCTCTCCGGTGATGACGATGAAGCCTTCGCCTTGATACAGCCCGTATTCCAGGTACGCGTAAGCCCGCTTGTGAATCGGGCTGTCGTAGTAGAAGTCGGGATCTGGGCTCAGCTTGAACGGGTTGCCCGAGAGTCCGAAGAACGACTCGTACATGAGTGCCTCTAGAAGAACGTGTGCGTCAGGGTC
>JAHCKV010000585.1 GCA_026125595.1 Burkholderiales bacterium
ACTTCGGGAAGCCGTTGGTGGCGCGTTGCTCCCACGTCACCAGATTCAGGTCACCGTTGTTGAGGACCATCACGATCAACTGCGGATTGCTCCAGTCGCGCCACGCGCGGCTGATGGTGATCAGTCCGTTGATGCCGAGCATCTGCATGGCGCCGTCGCCCACGAGTGCGACGACGGGGCGTTCGGGATGGGCGTACTTCGCGGCGATGGCATACGGGATGGCCGGTCCCATCGTCGCCAGTCCCCCGGACAACGAAGCCATCATGCCGCGGCGCAGACGAACATCGCGCGCATACCAGTTGGCCGATGTGCCGGAATCGCAGGTGACCACGCACCGGTCCGGCAGCCGCGGCGACAACTCCCAGAACACCCGCTGCGGATTGACCGGATCCGCATCGTTCATCGCGCGTGCTTCCAGCACCTGCCACCACCGGGCGACATTCGATTCGATGTCGTCGCGCCAGCTGCGATCGTGCTTGGGGCGCAGCAGGGGCAGCAGCGCGCGTAGCGTCGACCGGCTGTCGCCCGCCAATCCCACTTCCATCGGATAGCGAAGGTTCAGTCGCGTCGACTCGAGATCGATCTGCACGCCGCGCGCCTGCCCTTCCTTCGGCAGGTACTCCGCGTAAGGAAACGAAGAACCCACCATCAACAGCGTGTCGCACTTCTCCATCATCTCGGAGCTGGGTTTCGTGCCGAGAAGGCCGATGCAACCGGTCACGAACGGCAGATCGTCCGGTACCGCGGCCTTTCCGAGCAGCGCCGTGGCAATGCCGGCGCCGAGAAGATCGGCGACTTCGAGAATCTCGTCGGTGGCATGCAGCGCGCCGGCACCGACGAGCATCGCGACGCGCTCGCCGGCATTGAGCACGGCCGCCGCACGAAGCAGTTCGGATTCGGGCGGCGTGATGGCCCATCCCGTGTGGCCGATGCCGGAATGCAGTGTGCCGTGTTCGTGGGGCGGAACGGAAATCGCGGGCAGCTCCTGCACGTCGTTCGGCAGGATCAGGCAGGTGACCGTGCGGCGGTCGCGGGCGGTGCGCATGGCCCGGTCGACGAGATGGCGAATCTGCTCGGCGGTCGTCGCCATGTGGACGAACTCGTGGGCAACATCCTTGAACAGCGACACCAGATCGACCTCTTGCTGATAGTCGCCACCCAGTGCCGCCCGCCGTTGCTGACCGACGATCGCCACGACGGGTTGATGATCCAGTTTGGCGTCGTAGAGGCCGTTCAGCAGGTGCACGGCACCGGGGCCGGATGTCGCGAGACAGACACCGACTTCGCCGGTAAATTTGGCGTGGCCGCATGCCATGAACGCGGCCAGTTCTTCGTGCCGCGCCTGGATGAACTCGATCTTCTCCGGCGCACGACCCAGCGCGCCGATCACGCCGTTGATGCCGTCACCGGAATAGCCGTAGATCCGTCGCACGCCCCATTGCGAGAGTCGGTCGACGAGGAAGTCGCTGACGGTTGCGCCCATGGAGGTCTCCCTTGCGAGGTGGCGCGTTCAGCTCAGCACGTGCCCCTTGGCGGGCAGGTAGTAGCCTTCGGGTGTGACGTCTTCGATACGCACTTCGCGCGCCGTGCCGTCGATCGCCTTCTCGCCCAACTGCGTGAGAATTTCCGTCGTGGCGGTCCGGCGTTCGGTCTGGCCGGTGTGGGTGTTCCGATGCAGAAAATCGAATACGGTGACGGTGGTCATGGTGTTCCTCCGGTGCCGCGGTCGTGGACGGCAATCCACGCAAAGCCGCGAAAGGAGGATCAGCAACCCGGGTGCCGCAACGCGGAGGCTGTCGGCCGGAGGAGCCGATCAGCGGTTTGCAGCGAAGGTTGTCGGGGTCACTGCGATAGATGACTGCTCAGGCGAGCGCGAGACGCTGTCAATCGCCGACGCAGACCCGAACCAGTTGTCGTACCCGGTCCGCGTCGATCGCGGCACCCCTGTCGCCGTTGCGGCACACGCAGCCGCGGACGCCGACGATGTCGACCCCCAGTGTGCGCAACGCCGCGACCTGATCGAAGCCGATCGCACCCGCCAGTGCCACGTGCAAGCCGGCGGCGTGGGCCGATGTGACGAACGCGTCGAGCTCCGCTGTCGTCAGCGCGTCGAACAAACCGGGGCCGTCCTTGAAGGCCGTGTCGAGCATCACGACATCGCACCGCGCATGCGCGGCGGCCGCCACGACGGTAGCGGGGGAAAGGCCTTCGAACCGGCGGTAGTCCGCATAGCCGGCCGCCACCACCGTGATCGTCGGATCGTGCTCCTTGCAGGCGCGGCGCACGGCAGCCATCACTTCCACCGCCTCGGCCTCGGTGCGCACGCCGTGGAGGCCAGCCTTCACATAGCGCGCGCCGTTGACGACGGCACCGACGGCCGCCCGTGCCGCCGTGCCGGGCGCGAAGG
>JAHCKV010000586.1 GCA_026125595.1 Burkholderiales bacterium
CTATCAGGGACAGGCCGGACGCCGCCAGTGGCGAGAAACCCAGGCCGATGAGGATCGCGCCGGTCACCGCGACCGGGGTGCCGAACCCGGCGGCGCCTTCGAAAAACGCGCCGAACGCGAAGGCGATCAGCAGCAGCTGCAGCCGACGGTCTTCCGTGACGTTGGCGATGCTGTCCTGGAGGATCTGAAAGTAGCCTTTATCTTTCGTGAGCTGGTACAGGAAGATGATATTGAGGACGATCCAGCCGATGGGCAGCAGGCCGAACAGTGCACCGTAGCCGGCTGTCATGCCGGCCATGCCGGCGGGCATGCCGAACACGAAGATCGAAACGGCCAGCGCGCTGATCAACCCGAGGATGGCGGCGACGTGGGCCGACAAGTGGAAAAACGCGAGACCGCCGAGCAGCACCACGATCGGGATCGCGGCAAAGAGCGTGGACAGGACGGCGTGATTGAGTGGATCGTAGACTTGCGTCCAGACCATGATGGGTCTCCCCGGAGCTTTCTATTTGGGTGGAACCCCGAAATCCGCGAGGGGCGCGGCTTCGGGCCGTCGAGTAAGGCGCCGGATTATAACGGTCGCGTGACGGGCGCCGCATATAATGATTCGAGGTTCGATGCCGCGCAGACGGTGTCGGCAATTCAGCGTCGGAGGAGACAAATCAGCATGCCGCAGTCGCAGCAGGGCACCCAACGGGGAGGTCGAATTCTGGTGGATGCATTGCTCACCCACGGGGTGAAGCGCGCATTCTGTGTTCCGGGCGAAAGCTATCTGGCGGTGCTCGACGCACTGCACGACGTACAGCAACAACTCGAGCTGATCGTGTGCCGGCAGGAAGGCGGGGCCGCCTTCATGGCCGAAGCGCACGGCAAGCTGACCGGCGAACCCGGCATCTGCTTCGTGACCCGCGGTCCGGGCGCCACCAACGCATCCATCGGCGTGCATACGGCCTATCAGGATTCCAGTCCGATGATCCTGTTCATCGGCCAGGTCGGTGGCGACGTCGTCGAGCGCGAAGCGTTCCAGGAAGTGGATTTTCGGCGCATGTTCGGCCAGATGACCAAATGGGTCGCGCAGATCGACCGGGCCGAGCGCATCCCCGAATACCTCAGTCATGCCTTCCATCTCGCGGTATCTGGCCGTCCGGGCCCCGTCGTGCTCGCGTTGCCGGAAGACATGCTGATGGACGAGGTGGCGGCGCCCCGGCTCCAGCGATATCAACGCGTCGCGGCGAACCCGGGTGCGCACGACATGGCCACGATCCGCACGCTGCTGACCGAAGCCCACAGGCCGCTCCTGGTGCTGGGCGGCGGTGGATGGAGCCCGCAAGCCTGCGTCGATATTCAGAAGTTTGCCGAACGCAATCTGTTGCCGGTGGCCTGCACGTTCCGGCGCCAGGACCTTTTCGACAACCGGCACGACCTCTACGTGGGCGACATCGGCATCGGCATCGCGCCGGGGTTGCAGCAGCGCGTGCGCGATGCCGATCTGCTGCTCGTCGTCGGTGCCCGGCTCGGCGAGATGACCACCGGCGGCTACACGCTGCTGGAAGCGCCGCGGATGTCCAAGCGGTTCGTGCACGTGCATCCCGGCGCCGAGGAACTCGGTCGTGTCTATCAGGCCGATCTGCTCGTCAATTCCGGCATGCCGGAGTTCGCGGCCGCCGCGGCTGCCATCGACCCGGTCGATGGCAAAGCGCGCGAAGCGTGGACCCGGGAAGCGCGCGCCGAGTACGTCCGCAACGTTCAGCCGGTGAGCTCGCCCGGCGCGTTGAACATGAGCGAAGTGGTCGCGTGGCTCGACCGCGAGTTGCCCGCCGACGCGATTCTCGCCAATGGCGCCGGCAACTTCGCCGGCTGGCTGCACCGCTTTTTCCGCTACCGTGGATGCCACACCCAGCTCGCACCCACCAACGGCGCGATGGGCTACGGCGTTCCCGCCGCCATCGCGGCCAAGGCGCACCATCGCGATCGCACCGTCGTGTGTTTCGCCGGCGACGGTGACTATCTGATGAACGGTCAGGAGTTCGCGACGGCGGTGCAGTACGACCTTCCCGTGACCTTCTGCGTCGTCAACAACGGCATGTACGGCACCATCCGGATGCACCAGGAGCGCGAGTTTCCGCAGCGCGTCCACGGCACCGCATTGCGCAATCCGGATTTCGCGGCGGTCGCCCGCGCCTTCGGCGGCCACGGAGAAACGGTCGAGCGCACCGAAGATTTCGTTCCGGCGTGGCAACGCGCCGTTGCGTCCGGCCTGCCGGCGATCATCGAATTGCGCATCGATCCGGACGTCATCACGTCCCGCACGACGTTGTCCGCGATCCGCGCGAAAGCGCTGGCATCCGGCGGCAAGTCCTGATCTGCCGTCCTCGCATGTGTGCACCGTGCGCGCAGGCGAGAATC
>JAHCKV010000587.1 GCA_026125595.1 Burkholderiales bacterium
GCCGGCAGACATCGATCGCGACGTTGCCGTGCCCCACGACGAGCGCCGCGTTCACATCGAGGCCGGCGACGTCGAACGCATGGTGATCGGGATGCCCGTTGTACCAGCCGACGAATCGATCGGACGTCACGACACCCGGCAGGTCTTCGCCCGGCACACCGAGCCGTCGCCCGACCGGCGCGCCGCAGGCCAGCACCACCGCGTGGTAGTGCGACCGCAGGGTTTCCAGCGGAAGATCCCGGCCGATCTCGATGCCGCCGAACCAGCCGACACCCGGATGCGTCGCGATGCGGTCGAACACCGCGGCGACGCTCTTCAGCTTCTGGTGATCGGGCGCCACGCCATAGCGCACCAATCCGTGGGGCGCGGGCAACCGCTCGAACAGATCGACGCGGCACTCGCGGCCCGATCGCATCAGCGCTTCCGCTGCATAGAAACCACTCGGGCCGCTGCCGATGATGGCGATGTGGGCCGCACGCGTCACACTGCTGCTCCTTGCCTGTCGAACATCAACCGGCGAAACCGAGCGCCGCCCGGCGCGCCTCCGCTTCCGGCAGTGCCGGCGCGCGATCGCGGATCACCGGCAATGCCTTCACTTGCGCTTCCGCGATGCCGATCCAGCGTTCCTGCTCCGGGGTCAGGTCCATCGCATCGCTGATGGCATGCACCGGGCAGACCGGCACGCACGCACCGCAATCGATGCACAACCCCGGATCGATGTAGAGCCGTTCGGCGCTGCCGTGGAAACATTCCACGGGACATACGGTAACGCATTCGGTATAGCGGCAGCCATCGCAGTTGTCGGTCACGACATGGGTCATCGGCAACTCCTCGGGATCAGGCCGCGCGCACTTCGACGAGGTTGTCCGAGAACGTCGGCGCCCGGCCGATATCCGCGAACACGGTCGGGTTCAACGCCGCCGGCGTCGCATCGCCCTCGCTGATCGACGGCCAGTAACCGACGGGGGCGACGACGACACCGCGGGTGATCTCGTCGCTGACCTTCGCGCGGGCATGGAACACACCCCGTGCATTCTCCACCCGCACCAGCGCGCCATCGATGATCGACCGCGCCTTCGCATCCGCCGGATGAATGACCACATGCTGCGTGCCCGCCTGGCCCAGCTGGCGGCGCAGATTTGCATATTCGGAGTTCAGGAACGCGTGGCTCTTCGGCGACAGCATCGACAACGGATACTTCGCGCCCAGCGCCGAGTTGGTCGCGGCCGATTCGCGCGGCGGAATGAAGTTCGGCACCGGATCGACCGGATTGCCGTCCTGGTGATCGTTGGAGCCCTGCCGGAACACCGGCAGCACGAAGTTGCCACCGGCCGCCATCGACGCCTTCATCTCGACCTTGCCGGACGGCGTCGGGAAGTTGCCTTCGGCATGCAGCGCGAACTGATCCGGCGCCGGAAAGTTGAGCCGCGCATAGCCCTTTTCCTGCAGCGATTCCAGCGTGATGCCCGCGAGCGCAGGGTTCGACCAGTCGAGCGATTCCTGCATCAGCGCCGCGTCGGAGCGATAGAACAGCGGTTCCTCGAAACCCATGCGCTTCGCCAATCGCCGGAACAGCTCGGTGTTGCTGACGGCCTCGCCGATCGGCTCGATCGCCTTCTTGTTCAGCGTGAGATACAGATGGCCCCACGAGAACATGAGGTCGTCCTGCTCGACCTGCGTCGTCGCCGGCAGCAGGATGTCGGCATAGCGTGCGGTGTCCGTGATGAAATGCTCGCTGACCACCGTGAACAGATCGTCGCGGGACAACCCCCGCCGCAGCCGCGCCTGATCGGGTGCAACCACCACCGGATTGCTGTTGTAGACGAACAGCGAGCCGATCGGCGGATCCAGCACCATGTCACCGGCCAGCGCCTTGCCCAGCTCCCACTGGTTGATCACGCGCGTGCCCGGCGTCATCAGTTCCGCGTGGTGCAGCCCCGGCCAGTTCACCGGAAACGCCCACAGCGGCAGTTGCAGGATGCCGCCGCCCGGCTTGCGCCATGCGCCGACCAGCGCCGGCAGACAGGTGACGGCCCGCACCACCTGACCGCCGCCCGCGGAGCGTTCGATGCCCACGCCGATGCGGATCGCCGACGGCTGCGACTTTGCGTATTCGTGCGCCAGTTTCACGACATCTTCGGCCGCGATGCCCGTGATGCCGGCAACGCGCTCCGGTGTGAACTCCAGTGCGCGCGCTGCGAGATCGTCGTAGCCCACGGTGTAGTTCGTGACGTAGTCGGTATCGACCAATCCGTCGCGGATGATCACGTGCATCAGGCCCAGCGCCAATGCGCCGTCGGTACCCGGCCGGATCGGCAGATGCCAGTCGGCGAGTTGCGCCGTCTTGGTCCGCAGCGGATCGATCACGACGACCTTCGCGCCGTTGCGCTGCG
>JAHCKV010000588.1 GCA_026125595.1 Burkholderiales bacterium
CGTTGATGCCTGCGAGCAGCGTCCACTGATACTGGATCGGATAGCCCGTGGCGCGCGCGTAGCGCTCGCCCAGTTCGACCAGGTCCGCCGGATCGATCCGCGGTGCGCGGGGCAGCAGCCGCTCGCGCAGTTCAGCGTCGGTCGTGTG
Organism: Burkholderiales bacterium; assembly: GCA_026125595.1. Lineage (GTDB taxonomy): Bacteria > Pseudomonadota > Gammaproteobacteria > Burkholderiales. The sequence continues at coordinate 149 of JAHCKV010000588.1, forward strand.
CAGCGACAGCGCCAGCGCCGGCTTCACGGTGCCCCGCGGCAGACGATCGAACACCCGGTGATCGCCGACCGTGGAGAACACGAGATTCTTGTGCCCGATGTCGCCGGCCGTGCCGAGCAGCTCGATCGCGTCGAGCACGTTGTCGAGGTTGTGCGCGGGTTCGCCCATGCCCATGAACACGACCTTGCGCACCGGACGGTAACGTCGAGCCAGCGCCACTTGCGCGACGATCTCGGCGCTGCCTACCTGTCGCAGCAGACCGCTGCGGCCGGTCATGCAGAACACGCACCCCACCGCGCAGCCGACCTGCGTCGATACGCAGACGCCATCCCGCGGCAGCAGCACGCTCTCCACCGTCTGGCCGTCGGTCAGTTCCACCAGCAGGCGCCGCGACCCATCGGCGCTCGGATGTTCGGATCGCACCCGCGTCAGCGCCGCGAGTTCGGCGGCGACACCCGGCAGCGCGGCTCGCAGTGGTGCCGGAAGGAACCGTTCCGGATCGCCGCGACCGCTGTCCAGCGGCAACGCCCGTGTCCAGGCCTTCAGCACGCGCTCGCTGTGCACCGGCTTCGCGCCGAGTGCGGTCAGCCGTTCGCGGACGGATTCGATTCGCATGTCGCGCGCTGTGCCGAATCGCCGGCGGCGCAGTTCCGGCACAGGCACGCCTTGTTGCGTTGGGATTCGGGAATCCGGCCCAGGGCGTCGGCGTCGAACTTCACGTCACGGCACCAGCAGGGCGTGTCGAAGCTGCCGCACGCTGCCGGCGCACAGCCGTTCGGTCCGCCGCACAGCGGACACAGGTGATTCGGCAGTGGCACGGGCTGTGTCATCGCGAGTCCATCAGTGCCGTTGCCGAGCGAGGCAATCGTGGCCAAGTTCCGCCACCGTCGTGCGGCCGAGCAGCCGCATCGTGACCTCGATCTCGTTGATCAGGATCTGCAGCGCGCGGTCGACACCCGCTTCGCCGTCGGAGGCGAGACCGTAGAGCCACGCGCGACCGATCATGCACGCGCGGGCGCCGAGTGACAGGGCCTTCACGACATCGGCACCGCGGCGTACGCCGCCGTCCAGGATCACTTCGGCGCGACCCTGCACCGCATCGACGACGTCGGGCAGCGCTTCGATCGCCGACATGGCGCCATCCAGCTGCCGGCCGCCGTGATTGGAGACGATCACCGCATCGACGCCATGGTCCAGCGCGATCTTCGCGTCTTCAGGGGTCAGCACGCCCTTCAGTGCCAATGGTCCGCCCCAGACCGACTTGAACCAGTCGACGTCCTTCCACGAGATCGACAGGTCGTACTGGCCGGCGATGAACTGCGTGATCGACACGGCGTTGCCGGACTGCGCGGCGGTGCCGTCGAAATTCCGGAACGTCACTTTCGGTCCGAGGCCCACGTCCAGCAGCCAGCGCCAGTGGCGCGCGAAATCGACCATGGTGCCCAGCGTGAACTTCGGCGGCACGGTGAAGCCGTTGCGCATGTCGCGCTCGCGCGGCCCCTGCACCTTGGTATCCACGGTGAGCACCAGCGCCGTGCAGTTCGCGGCCCTGGCGCGGTCGATGAATGCCCGGGTGAGGCCGCGGTCGCGCAGGACATAGAGCTGGAACCACTTGGGCTGCGGTGTCTCCCCGGCGATCTCCTCCACGGTGCACGTCGACATGCAGGAAAGGCAGTAGGGGATGCCGAACTTCGCCGCGGCGCGGGCGCCGGCCAGCTCGCCGCGCCGCGCGACGATGCCCGCGAGGCCCGTGGGCGAGATGATGAGCGGTGTCGGATAGCTCTGCCCGAACAGCGTGATCGACTGGTCGCGCGCGCTGACGTCGGTCAGCACCCGGGGCCGGAAGCGCCAGCGCTGGAAGTCCTCCCGGTTCGCCCGCAGGCTGACTTCATCCTGGGCGCCCCCATCGATGAACTCGAAGATGATGCGGGGCAGGCGCCTGTGCGCCGCGGCGCGCAGGTCGTCGATGTTGATGGCTCGCATGTTCTTGTTGTTTCCTGCGGATGCGATTCGTTGGCCGGCAGTTTACTCCGGCCCCGCTTATGTGGGACGTCCGGAAGGGGAAGGGGGAAGGGAGAAGGGCAAAGGCGTGAAGGGGTGAATGGGTGAATGAGCCAGAAGCTCTTACCCTTCCCTCTTCCCCCTTCTAGGGTCGCACGGGGTTCTCCCCCAGGAAGAAGGGCGTGGGATGCTTGCGCGGCTTTTGCGCGTCCTCGAGATACAGCGAAGGGGCCATCTCCCAGG
>JAHCKV010000589.1 GCA_026125595.1 Burkholderiales bacterium
CAAGAAGGGCATCGACGTCGTCCTGGCCGAGCTGCGCGCCAAGGGCGAACGCATCTGAAACGCGGGCGAACGCATCTGAACCGTGGGCGAACGCATCTAGAGGGAAGCTGAACCATGCGCGAAAAGATCAAGCTCGAGTCGTCCGCCGGCACCGGCCATTTCTACACGACGACCAAGAACAAGAAGACCATGCCCGAGAAGATGGAGATCAAGAAGTTCGATCCCAAGGCTCGCAAGCATGTGATCTACAAGGAAACGAAACTCAAGTAGGTCATTGCTCGGCGGTTGCGCTGCTGATGCGCATCCGATGACCGCAGAAACAAAAAAGCCCGCGAAGTTCGCGGGCTTTTTGTTGGGCGTCGGATCCGTTCAGGCGTAGCAGCGCAGTTGTCGCGAGAAATCCTGGAGCGAACGGATGCCGCTGGCTTCGGCTCGCTTGCACCAGTCTTCGAGTTGACGGACCAGCTGCTCCTTGGATGCCGTGGAGCGTTGCCAAAGCTGCGCCAGTTCCTGACGCATCGTGTGAACGGTCGACAGCACCTTGCTGTGGGCCAACAGTTCGTCCAGATGCGCTTGATCACGTTCCGGCAGCTGGCGATCGCTGTGGAGCCAACGCTGAACGATGCCACCATCGACCGCGGTTGCCCGGCGTGCTCGCAGGCTGTGCACTTCTTCCGTCCAGGTTTCCTTGACGGAACGAGCGTAGCGCGCCAGCACATCGTAGCGATGGGTGATCACGGCATGCAGTGTCGCCATGTCGACTGTGGCCTTGCCACTCTCGAGCCGGACCTTCGGAGCCAACTTCTTCACCTTTGCCTGACCCAGCATCTCCATGCTGCGGATGTACAGCCAGCCGATGTCGAACTCATACCACTTGCTCGAGAAGCGGGCCGACGTGGCGTACGCGTGGTGATTGTTATGCAGTTCTTCGCCGCCGATCAGGATGCCCCAGGGCACGATGTTCTTGCTGGCGTCCTCGGATGCGAAGTTGCGATAGCCCCAGTAGTGACCGATGCCGTTGATGACACCGGCAGCGAAAATCGGGATCCACAACATCTGCACGGCCCAGATCGACAGACCGATGACGCCGAACAGCACCAGATTGATGACCAGCATCAGCAGAATGCCGAACGACGAATGCCGCGTGTACAGATTGCGTTCAATCCAGTCGTCCGGGGTGCCATGCCCATACTTCTCGAGCGTTTCGAGATTGGCGGCCTCCGCTCGGTACAGTTCCGCGCCTTCGCCCAGGACCTTGCCGATGCCGAGGATCTGCGGGCTGTGAGGATCCTCGACGGTTTCGCATTTCGCGTGATGCTTGCGGTGAATGGCAGCCCATTCCTTGGTCACCATCCCTGTCGTCAGCCATAGCCAGAACCGGAAGAAATGGCTTGGGACGGGCCCCAGATCCAGAGCCCGATGGGCTTGAGCCCGGTGCAGGAAAATGGTGGTCGCGGCAATGGTGACGTGGGTCAATCCCAGTGCTACGACGATGTAACCCCACCAGGGCAGGTCGATCAAGCCGTTGAAACCCATGAATTCGAGATCTCCGAAGAAGAGATGAGAACAACCGCCGACATTCTACAGAAGCTTCCGCGCCGCGTGCCGCGATGTTGTCGGGTGGAGGCGACAAGGCCTCCTGGCAACTCTTTCGGCAACATGGGGCCCGACCTTTAATAATCAAGCGTCTATTGGATCGAACACCGCTTAGTCTGTCGCTTCGCAGGGTGTATGGCAGCCCAGGAAATCAGCCGGTGCGCTCCAGAACGGCGGCGTAGAAGCCATCCGTCAGGTGTTGAAGTGGGGACAGCCGCAGGTCGCCCTCGCCTTCCACCGCAACGCCCTGCGCTCTCAGCAGCGCGGGCGCATCCTGGCGCGTCCAGTCCGGATGGTCGGCCAGGAAAACGTCAACGACCCCTTCGTTCTCGGCGTCGAGCAGGCTGCAGGTCGCGTAGACCAGACGACCGCCCGGCTTCACGAGCCGTGCAGCCGCCCGCAGGATGGCCGTCTGCTTGGTGGTCAGTTCAGCGACCGCCTCGGGATTCATCCGCCACTTGAGGTCCGGGTTGCGCCGGACCGTGCCCGTGCCACTACAGGGTGCGTCGACCAGGACGCGATCGATCTTGCCCGCCAGCCGCTTGACCCGGACATCGCTTTCGGACGAGATCAACTGCGGGTGGACATTGGACAGCCCGGAACGCTTGAGCCGCGGCTTGAAGTTCGTCAGTCGCCGTTCGGACGTATCGAACGCATACAGCCGGCCTTCCGAACGCATCAGCGCACCCAGCGCGAGGGTCTTGCCGCCGGCGCCGGCACAAAAGTCGACAACCATCTCGCCGCGCTTGGGATCGGTCAGAAGCGCGACGAGCTGGCTGCCTTCGTCCTGCACTT
>JAHCKV010000059.1 GCA_026125595.1 Burkholderiales bacterium
CCCAGATCGCGCCCGCTTGCAAGCCTTGCAAGTCGGCAAGCTCGCTGCAAGTCTTCCTCGACATCCACCGTCAGACGCAACGTCGGTGCTCGCTTTGCCATCGGCACGGTCAGCTGTCCAATCTGAAACAGATCGGGCCGCTCTTGTATGTACTCGTTCACGTGTTCTCGGTGATGGTGCGCATGACCTTCCGCATGGCTTCTGCCGAGGGCTTCTCGCCGGAAAACTACGGCGCCCACGCCCACCGGCAGTTGCCCGAACGAATGAGTGTAGTCATAGGCACCGTTCACGTGCAGTTGGAGCAAATGCTGCAGCTCATCGACGTCGGTGAACGGATTGTCTGCGGTAAGCCTCACAACATGAGCGAAGCCGAAATGTTGAGTGCATTGCCAATAACGATCCAGGACATCCGCCTCACTCCCGCGGAAGCAAAGGACTCCGAGATTCGTACTCCAGTGCTCGATCACATCGTCGCGCGCTTCGGTCGAAGTGGCAATGACCGTTGTCGTCAAACAACGCAGGCGACCCAACCGCGTGACGATGTGCTCGAGCAACGGTCGGTCGTCGATACGTCGCAGCACTTTTCCAGGTAATCGCGTGGAACCCATCCGCGCCTGGATGACGACACCAATCGTCATGTCAGGCAAGATCTTCCCAGAGCAGGACACTACCCTCGGGCAGGTCCCGAACCAAGCGACGGCCGATGATCTGCTCAAAGAACTTTGGAGCCACTCCATAGCCCGGACGCTTGATCGCGATATCGTCGAGGCCGATCGCCTGACCCGCTTCCATGTCGTGTTGCAAGACCACGCTCTTGCGGTTGTTGCGACGGGTCGTCAACTCACTGGCGGCTGGCTCCTTGACCCCGGTGCCACGCATGACTTCGAAAGAGCGAATGGCATCGACCAACCACTTCATCTCTGTTGGATCCGACGACAGCATGTGGTCAGGTCCATCAGCATTCTTGTCCCACGTGAAATGGCGTTCGATGATGCGCGCGCCCATGGCAACCGCACACAGCGAGGCAACTGGTGTCAGTGTGTGATCCGAGTATCCGACGTCAAGGTCGGGAAACTCCGCCATCAGCGACTGCATCGCCGCTAAATTTACGTGCTCTGCGTGGGTAGGATAGCTCGTGATCGCGTGCAGCAGCATAGGCTTGGCGCAACCGGCGTGTCGCAGCACCGCCACCGATTCCTTCACCTCGTCCAGCGTGCACATCCCCGTGGAAAGAATGATTGGTTTTCGCGTCGCCGCCACATAGTGCAGAAAAGGGAGGTTGACGGCATCGTCAGAACCGATCTTGTAGGCTCCGACGCCGCACGCTTCCAGGAGATCCACATCCGTTTGATGCGAAGGAGACGAGAACCAGTCCAGCCCACGGGACTGCGCGTACTCGAACACCGCTCGATGCATGCCACCATCGAGTTCGTACTTCCGAAAAAGATCGAACTGGGAGGTTCGACCGGTGTTCTCCATGTCGAACATTGCCAATCGGCTCGACAATGTCTCCGCGCGGTAGGTCTGCAGCTTGACCGCATCGACCCCGCAGGCAGCCGCTTCGTCCACCAATCGTACGGCCTGCTCCAGTGTCGTGAAATTACCGCCGATCTCGGCAATCACGTAGCAGCGCCCATGTCGAAAATTCTGGAACATCGATCGGCCTAGTCTCTGAATCGGATGACGCGAGCCGGCACGCCGACCGCAATGCCGTATTCGGGAATGTCATGGGTCACTACTGCGTTCGCACCTATGATCGCCCCTTTGCCGATACGAGCATTCATCAGAATCTTGGAACCCGCTCCAATCCAGACATCGTCACCGATCTCGACAACACCGATCTCCGCAGACTGTCGTCTGATCAACGTCGATCTGCCGACGCCGTGACTATGGTCGATCACCTGCACGTCGGACCCCATCAGCACGTCATTGCCGATTCGGACACAGTTCTTCGCAGTAATGATGCTCCGTCGCCCGATGACGGAGTTCTCGCCAATGAAGACCTTTGGATTCGGCAATGTCAGCTGGAAGAACGCCCAATCCTGGATCGTGGAACCCGCTCCGATCTCCAGAATCGCGCCTTGAGCCAGCCTGAATTCAACGCTTCTCTTGATTACAACATCTGCACCGCAGCGAGTCACATACCTCCAAGCTTTATAGGCCGAAACAACACGCTGAATCAGTCCACCCCTGTTTCGGTAGCTGGCACGATCGATCTCTCCAACCGGAGGGATCATTTACTTCCCAATCTCTTGAATACGAAACACGTAGTTCTTGACCGCGAATGTCCGTCCACCGACCTCCGAGGTCTCGTCGGCGGTCTTGCGAGGCAAATAGCACCGGCGACATACCGCACTCTCCATGAACCCCCGATCCCGTTTCTGCAAGTCCCGAACGGCATTCATCTTGTCGCCATGCCAGATCTGGTGCACCGTCTCAACCTTGGCATCACCGATCACTTCTCGGTTCTCCTCGTCGTTCGAGCATTTCATCACCAAGCCGTCGGCACCGATCACGAGTCGCTGATACTGCTGAGGACACGTAAAACTTTCCAAGTACTCGATTTGAGTGTCGTTGCCGAGGTAGTCGATCAAGGGATTGAACGCCACCAGATCCACGTAGGGCGAAAAGGTATCGTAATACTCTTGTGGATTCTCGCGTATCGCGGGCCAGATTCCCTGCACCTTGATGACCGGCCGACGCAGGCCATGTTGCTTCTTGTATGAGTCCATGGCGCGGATCTTCTCCATCAATTCGCCAAACTTGATCGGCTTGCGGATCCGTTCGTAGGTTTCACCGACGCCGTCCGCCGATATCGTGATCCAGTCGATACCTGCCTCGACGATCTCCTTGAAGAAATCGTGCGTTAGCTTGCCGCCATGGGTGAGGGTCGACACTTCGCGGATGCCGTGCGACTTTGCGTAACGGATACAGTCGGCAAAGCGCTTGTGTAGCAGCGCTTCGCCCCGCAACGAGAGACGAATAGCCGGCACATGACCGCCGATCTCGTCAATGATCCTGGTATAGAGATCCCACTCCATGCGAGTAGTATTGACGTGCTTTTTGAACTTGTCCGTGATGGTGTAGCACATCGGGCAGTGGAGATTACAAACGGACGATAGCTCCAGATCGACCAGCAGCGGGTAGTCGCGTACCTGCTGGCGCCGGGGCAGTTCCGCCCAGTCGGCACGATACTTCGCGTACTCTTCCTCCCAACCTTCGCCGCGATGCCTCTCGAATAGTCGCTCGCGTTCTGGTGTATCCATTGAGTAGTTGCCCTTGTTGATGGGCACGTAGCGCTCGCCTGCTGTATCACTCACGTTATGATCCTTTCAACATGTCGCGTATGCCTGCGGCAAGATCGAAAACTGGCGCCCAGGCCAGAACTTCGCCCGCCAGATTGATGTCCGCCCGGACATCCGGAATCTCTTGCGGCCGTTGTTCTGCCATCGATACCACCGGAAGCTTCGTACCCGCGGCAGCTTGCAGTTCAGCCACGAGCTCTGCCACGGAATACGATATCCCGCTTCCGATGTTGAAGCGTTGAAAACCGGTTGGCCCATCGAGCGCACGCACGAAAGCGTCCACGACATCGGGCAAGTAAACGTAGTCCCGCTTCGGCGCCAAATCCATCACGCGAATCTCGGAGCCCGCCAACTGCTGTACCAGCGTAGGCAGCAGGAACTCCTCGCGCTGCCCAGGTCCGAACACGTTGAACACGCGCAGCACGGTCGAATTCACACCCTGGTACCGCGCGGCAAACTCGCAGCATTGCTCCGCCAGATACTTGCTCAACGCGTAAGGGTTGTTCGGTCGCACCGGGTGCGATTCCCGGATCGGCAGGCTCTCCGGTATGCCGTAGACGTAGGCGCTCGCGAACACCAAGCGCGCACCATTTCGCCGGCACCACTCCAAGGCTCGCTTGGTCCCATCTACGTTGACGGTAAGAAACCGATCGGGCGATTTCCAACTGTCGGGCACGAAGCTTTGCCCCGCCAGATGCACCACGACTTTCGCCGGCGGCAACGCGTTCCACACGCCACCGTCGGTAATGTCGCCGTCCGCACGTGAGAGTGCCAAAACTTCACGGCCCTCTGCCATCAAACGTCGACATAGCGCACGCCCGACAAACCCGCCTCCCCCGGTGACGATAACGTCAGGCACCGAGAAAACGCTCCCTCATGGTCTCAAACTCATCAATGGCAAGCGCATAGTCGTCCGGCCTGCCGATATCCAGCCAGTAGCCGTCGAACGGCCGCACTCGGGCCGGCCGCCCATCCGCCAACAGATTCAGCATCAGTTCATCGAAGCCATAAGCGCGATCCTGCGGAATGCGCTCGAGCACCGCTGATGAAAGCATGTATATACCCATGCTGACCTGATATGCCGTGCGCGGCTTCTCATGAAACGCCGACAGGTGGCCGTCAGGACCGGATTCCAACACGCCGTAGTCGATCTGATGCTCGCGACGGATGGACGAAATAGTGAAGAGCTCTCCACGTTCGACATGCTCGTCATAGAAACTCGAATAGCCGAGATCGGAGAGGATGTCTCCGTTCATGACGAGAAAGTTCGGAGGCAGATCAGGAATGAGCTTGAGAGGCCCCATGGTACCCAACGGCTTGTCTTCCAACGAATAGTCGATCCGCACGCCCCAACGCTCTCCGTTCTGAAAGAACGCCTTGATGATCTCGGCCTGATGATTGACAGCCATCGTTATGTGATCGAAACCAGCGTGGATCAGTTGTCGCACGATGATTTCCAGGATCGGATACTCGCCGATGGGCATCAGCGGTTTGGGCAATACGATGGTGTACGGACGCAGTCGGGTACCTCGACCGCCAGCGAGAATCACGGCGCGCCTAGACATTGTAGATATCCGCCTTGTAGCGCGCGAGATTGACGGGGTCTCTCAGCCAGGTGATCGTGGCTGAGAGACCGTCTGCCAAAGAGTAACGCGGTACGAAACCCGTCAAGGTCCGGATCAAGGTGTTGTCGCACACCAATCGCTCCACCTCACTGTTTTCGGGGCGTAGACGCTGTTCGTCACACTCGATCTCCACCTCCAGCTGCATCAGACGAGCGATCAACTGCACTGTGGCGCCGATGGAGATCTCTGTTCCAGAACCTATGTTGACTGTTTTTCCCGTCGCTTCATCGCATTGCGCCAGCGCGACGAAACCAGCACAGGTATCGAGCACGAAGTTGAAATCCCGCGTCGGGGAAAGACTGCCCAGACGAATTCGCGTGCGACCCGAGAGCAGTTGGCTGATCACGGTTGGAATCACCGCTCGAGCGGATTGCCGCGGTCCGTAGGTGTTGAAAGGACGCGCGATCACCACGGGCAACTGAAAGCTGCTGTAGTAACTGAAAGCAAGCGCGTCTGCACCGATCTTGGTCGCCGAGTAGGGCGATTGCGCCTGCAAGGGGTGTCTTTCGTCGATGGGCACATAGCGTGCCGTTCCATAGACCTCGCTGGTCGAAGTCTGAATCACACGCGACACACCAGCATCCAACGCCGCCTGCAGCACGTTGAGCGTTCCTTGAACGTTGGTGTCGATATAGCTGATGGGGGCCTGATAGGAGTACGGAATGGCGATGAGGGCGGCCAGGTGAAAGACGGTATCCACGCCCTGCGCCAACGTGCGCATCTGTACCGGATCACGCACATCCCCCATCACGATTTCCATATCGCCTTTGAGCGGAGAACTGTCGAGCCACCCCCAACTGGAGAATGAGTTGTACTGACAAAGAGCACGCACCGTATAGCCGCTCTGGACCAGAGTTTCCGCGAGGTGCGAGCCGATGAACCCGTCTGCCCCGGTGACGAGGGCTGTCTTGCCCGGGCTCGATCTGGCGAGTGGACTTGTCGTCATAGCGTTCTCAGATCCGCTCCACATCCCAGGGAAACTGCAGAGCTGATATCGACGGTTTGCGCGCTTGCCCAAGCATCTGGATGATACCTATGCTGTCCACGACCTCGAATCGAAGGTTCTCGACAACAGAGTAGATGGAAAAACGAGAGGAAATACCCGCCCGCACATAGAAAGCGCCAGTGTTCAAGGCGCATGCTGGAAAACGAACGACAGCGCGATATCGCCCAGGCTCGCGCTTCTCCAAGCGCTCTGGTCTAAGTTCAGGATCAGACAGACTGAAGATCGAAGTGTATCCATCCTCAGCAAGCACCTGCAGACCTACCGACACGCCCGATAGCGCTTCTCTGAGTTCATACTGAAGTTCGATCGAAAAGCCGGCGGACAAGTCCACGATGCCGGCTTCCCTGCCCAGCACATCCAGCATCGTCACTTTGTATATGACTGCCTTGCCGTCCAGACTGTCCGGATCCAACGAGTATGTGCCGTTGACACCGACCTTTCCGCGGGACAGATAGTTTTGGACGACTTGCGCTGTCTGTCCCATCTCGGCAAGCCGACCTTCCTCCATGCAGATGGTTTTCTGGCAAATGCTGTTGATGGCTGTCATGTTGTGGCTCACGAACAAAATCGTTCTGCCGCCCTTTCCTACTTCTTGCATTCTGCCCATGCACTTCCGCTGAAAGTTCGCATCGCCTACAGCGAGCACTTCGTCCACCAACAGAATTTCCGGTTCAAGGTGAGCCGCGACGGAGAATGCGAGACGCACGTACATCCCGGACGAATAGCGCTTGACCGGCGTATCGATGAAGTTATCTATCTCGGCGAATTCGACGATGCGATCGAACTTCTCCGTGACCTCGGCGCGCCGCATCCCGAGGATGGCACCGTTCAGGTACACATTCTCGCGCCCCGTCAATTCGGGATGAAATCCGGTTCCAACCTCCAATAGGCTGGCCACCCTTCCCCTAAGGCAGACACGACCCGAAGTGGGTGCGGTGATCCGTGAAATGATCTTCAACAACGTGGACTTTCCAGCACCATTGCTGCCCACAACACCGATCACTTCGCCTCGGCAGACGTCGAAGGAGACACCACTTAGGGCCTGAAACCGGTCTCCGCTGATTCGCATTGCCCGGTCTCGCTTGCGCGCCATGTCCTGCACGCCCACATTGGGATCCGGCCGACCGCGCAAGCGCGCATACCAGCTCTGTAGGTCTCTGTACAAGGTGCCATGATTGATGGCACCCAGGCGATACTCCTTGCCGACATTCTCTGCGCGGATTACGACGTCGCTCGACATTTGTTCTCCGTTCAGACGGTGTCCATGGCGTTCGACTCGGCACGCGAAAACAGCAGCACGCCGAGGATCAGAAAACCTGCGGTAACCGCCAGATTGGACAGCCAAAGCGCCATCGATACATCGGGCGTTCCGAACATCACGTGCCGGAGCGTCTCGATCGGAGCCGTCATCGGATTGACGTGAAAGAATCCGTGATACTTGGACGGTATCTGTTGAAAGGGATACACCACGGGCGATGCATACATCCATAGCTGGGTGACGAAACCCGCTGCAAATGCCAAGTCGCGAAATCGTACGGTCAGCGCGGAAACGACGAGACCGACGCCCATGCCAAGAGCCGCCACGTACACCACCAGCAATGGCACGACCAGGAAAGACAGACCGGGGAGATCGACGCCGTTTCCTGCGAATACGTAACCGAGCGATACCAGAATCAACAATGCAAACTGGATGGCGAAGGCGGTCATCCCGCTCATCACCACCGAGATTGGCACGACCAACCGGGGGAAATACACCTTCCCGAACAAAGCGGCATTCTTGGAGAAAACCTCGGAATTGTTCGTCAGACAGACGGCGAAGTATGTCCACAGCACGATGCCGGACATGTAGAAGAGAAACGGCGGCAACCCGTTGGTGGACAGATTGGCGATACGCCCGAACACCACGTAGTAAGTCAGGGCGGTAAGGGAGGGCTGGATCAAGTACCACATAGGACCCAGCACCGTTTGCTTGTAGAAGGCGATGAAATCCCGTCTGAAGAACATCCAGATCAAGTCTCGATAGCGCCAGACGCTCGCAAGATCGACACTCAAGAAGCGGCGGCGCGGCTTGATCACCACATCCCAGCGCTGTTCACAGAGATTCTGCTCAGCGCAATCTCGCGACCGCGATCCTTCAGAATTTGGGGTCAAAGATCCCCTCGCACTTCGGAAGGCGCGCCGCGAATCACTTCGCACACCGCTTCCACATCCGTGATCGTGTGACCAAAGGAGATGGGTAGACTAATTTCGGTATTGTGCAACTCGTCCGCAATCGGATAGTGACCCGCCAAGATGCCCCGCATGGCGCTCTGACGATGGGGCGGAATCGGATAGTGGACCTCGGTCTTGATACCGTTCTGCAGAAGCCAGGCTCGCAGAGCGTCGCGCCGGGGATGGCGCACTCCGAAAATATGGAATACGTCAAACTCGTCGTCGAATCGGCGAGGACACGCTAGCCATTCGGGCAATCTCTCGAAATAGACCTGCGCCAGTTCTCGCTTGTGTGCAGTTATCTCGTCCAGATATCGCAGCTTGACTCGCAATAGAGCGGCTTGCATCTCGTCCAATCTCGAATTGGCGCCCACGTACTCGTTCATGTACTTCTGGGTGGACCCATAGTTGCGCAGATGGCGCAAGCGGTCAGCCAGCATATCGTCGTCGGTTACGACCGCGCCGGCGTCACCCAACGCCCCTAGGTTCTTGGTCGGGTAGAAGCTGAAGCAGCCCGCGTCGCCAAAAGTGCCGGTCATCTTGTCAGCCAGTCTCGCCCCATGCGACTGTGCACAGTCTTCGACTAGTTTCAGGTCATGTTCGATGGCAAAAGCGGTAATGGCATCCATCCGACACGCTTTGCCGAACAAGTGGGTGACACAGATCGCCCGCGTACGAGCTGTCAACGCTTCCGCCAACCGAGCTGCGTCGAGATTGAAAGTGTCACGTTCTGGTTCGACGAGTATCGGGCGATGGCCCGCTCGCACGATTGCCAAGATCGTGGCGATGTACGTGTTGGACGCGACCAGGACGTCGCTTCCCTCGGGCAAGTCCAACGCCTCTATCGAAAGGATCAGCGCATCCAAGCCATTGGCCACGCCAATGCAATGACGCGCACCCACCCAAGCGGCGAACTCCTTCTCGAAAGCCACGACTTCCTGCCCGAGGACATACCAGCCGGAACGAACGACTCGAACGGCTGCCGCCTCCATGTCACTCATGAAGCGACTGTTTGAGCGGCCTAGATTCTCATAGTCGATGGCTCTGCCGTCAGTCATAGCGTTCGTCGATGTAGTCGTTTCTATCGTAGTGATGTGAAGAAATCACGAGCAGTACGGACCCTGAGCCGAATGTCATCGTGTGCCAGTCTTTGGGCTCCACCAAAAGGCAAACGCTGGGCGTATCCAACACCACGCTGGTTTGCCCCACGCCGTCATCCATGTATATGGTGACGACTCCGGCGACGGCAACCAACGCTTGGCGAGTAACGCGATGGCGATGGCCGCCTCTCGTTTGCCCGTCCGCACCGTAGATCCAGTAAGTACGTACGATGGGAAATGGCAACACCTTGTCGAGCACGGTCAGCGAGCCCCGCTCGTCGCTGAAAGTGGCCAGGTCTAGCAACGTGTATCGCTTCATTCGTCTTCCTTTTCTAGCCCGCCGCACGTCCCAAAGAGCGTCCCGAGAACAGTACGCAGGCGGGTCGCGTTGCTCGTGGAGTTCGCCGCTGCCACGGTCACTTCATCATCAGTCAACCCCGAAATCCAGATGCTCTCAGCCCGAAGCCTGCCCGGAAACCAGTTCTTCGTACGCGACCCCTATCCCCACCTCCAACCCCACCTTCGGCCGCCACCCCAGCGCGAACATCCGCGACACGTCGAGCAGTTTGCGCGGGGTTCCGTCGGGCTTGCTGGTGTCGAACACGAGTTGGCCCCGGAAGCCCACGACCTTCGCGACGGTCTGCGCGAGTTCGGCGATGGTCACGTCCTCGCCACACCCCACGTTGATCAGCGGCGGCTTGTACTGCGCCAACACCGTGTCGATGTGCGCTTCCGGCAGATCCATCAGCCGCACGCAGGCGTCCGCCATGTCGTCGCTGTACAGGAACTCCCGCCGTGGTGTTCCGGTACCCCAGACGACCACCTCCTGCGCGCCGCTCTGTTTTGCCTCGTGCATCTTGCGGATCAGCGCCGGCAGCACGTGACTGCCCTGCAGGTCATAGTTGTCGCCGGGGCCATACAGATTGGTCGGCATCACCGACAGATACCGCGTGCCGTATTGCCGGTTGTACGACCAGCATTGCTCGATGCCGGCGATCTTCGCGATGGCATACGGCCGGTTGGTCGCTTCGAGCGGGCCGGTCAGCAGATACTCCTCGCGGATCGGTTGCGGGCAATCGCGCGGATAGATGCACGACGAGCCCAGGAACAGCAGCCGCTTGACCCCGGCCCGCCACGCTTCGTGGATGACCGTGCTCTGAATCACGAGGTTCTCGTGGATGAACTGCGCCGGATAGGTGTCGTTGGCGAGGATACCCCCCACCTTCGCGGCGGCGAGCAGCACGACCTCCGGTCGCTCGCGTTCGTAGAACGCCCGGACCGCGACGGCATCGCCCAGGTCCAGCTCAGCGTGCGTGCGCGTCAACAGGTTCCGGCATCCAGCCGCTTCGAGGCGCCGCACCAGCGCCGACCCGACCAGCCCGCGATGGCCGGCCACGTGGATGCGAGTCGAAGGTTGCAGGAAGCTCATTCGTTGTAGTCGTAGGCGGCATAGCCGTGGCGCTTCACGAGTTCGTCGCGCTCGGCCGACTTCAGATCTTCGCGCACCATCTCGGCCACGAGTTCGGCGAAAGTGGTCTTCGGCGTCCAGCCCAGCTTGGTCTGGGCCTTGGTCGGATCGCCCAGCAGCGTCTCGACCTCCGCCGGGCGGAAGTACCGCGGGTCCACCGCCACGACGGTCTTGCCGGTCGCATCCAATCCGCGCTCGTCGACGCCCTCACCCTGCCATGCAATGGCGATTCCCAGTTCGCGGGCCGCCGCGTTGACGAAATCGCGCACGCTGTACTGGTGCCCGGTGGCAATGACGAAGTCTTCCGCGACGGGTTGCTGCAGGATCCGCCACATGGCCTCGACGTAGTCTCGGGCATGCCCCCAATCGCGTTTCGCGTCGAGGTTGCCGAGGTACACGCAGTCCTGCAGCCCCAGCGCAATGCGCGCCATCGCCCGCGTGATCTTGCGCGTCACGAACGTCTCGCCCCGCAGCGGGCTCTCGTGGTTGAACAGGATCCCGTTGCACGCGTACATCCCGTACGCCTCGCGGTAGTTCACCGTGATCCAGTAGCTGTACAGCTTCGCCACCGCATACGGGCTCCTCGGATAGAACGGCGTCGTCTCCTTCTGCGGCGTCTGCTGCACCAGCCCGTACAGCTCCGAGGTGCTCGCCTGGTAGAAGCGCGTCTTCTTCGCCAGCCCCAGCATGCGCATGGCCTCCAGCAGCCGCAGCGTGCCCAGCGCATCGGTGTTGGCCGTGTACTCGGGCTGCTCGAAGCTCACCGCCACGTGGCTCATCGCCCCCAGGTTGTAGATCTCCTGGGGCTGCACCTGCTGCACGATGCCAATCAGGCTGGAGCTGTCGCTCAGGTCCCCGTAGTGCAGCACCAGCCGCTGGTCGGCCACGTGCGGGTCCTGGTACAGGTGGTCGATGCGGTCGGTGTTGAACAGCGACGCCCGCCGCTTGATCCCGTGCACCTCGTAGCCCTTGCCCAGCAGCAGCTCCGCCAGGTACGCCCCGTCCTGGCCCGTGATGCCGGTGATGAGTGCAGTTTTTTCCAACGGTGAGCGTCTTCTCTTGAATGAAGCGGGCTGGCTCCGATGGGCGGCGATTATAATCGGTTCGCTCTCGGAATCCCCGGATTCCGTTGGATTTTCCGGGCGCACCTCGACCCCGAACGTGACCCCGCCCGCTCCCGCAATCCTGCTGGTCAAGACATCGTCGCTCGGCGACGTCGTGCACAACCTTCCGGTCGTGTCCGACATCCGTCGCGCGTTACCGGGTGCGGTCGTCGATTGGGCCGTCGAGCGTTCGTTCGCGGCGCTGCCCGCCCTGCACCCCGCCGTCAGACACGTGTTGCCCTGCGCGCCCCGCCGCTGGCGCCGTGAGTTGTTGCGAGCCACCACATGGAACGAGATCGGCGCGCTGCGTCGCAGGCTGCATGCGACGCGCTACGACTTCGTCATCGACACGCAGGGGCTGCTGAAAAGTGC
>JAHCKV010000590.1 GCA_026125595.1 Burkholderiales bacterium
GCACCTTCTATGCCTGCAAGGCGTGTGCACCGGGCATGATCGCGAAGGGCTACGGCAAGATCGTCAACATCGCGTCGGTTGCCGGACTCAAGGGCGAGGCACCGGAGATTCTCGACGCGGTCGGCTATTCGGCGAGCAAGGCGGCCGTGCTGGGTCTTACACGGGACCTGGCGGTGAAATGGGGGCCGCAAGGGGTCCGCGTGAATGCAATCGCTCCGGGCTTCTTTCCGACCCGGATGACGGAGAAGGTGATTCCACGCGTGACCGCCGTGCTGGAGACGCACAACCCGTTGCGGCGCGCCGGCCGGCCCGGTGAACTGGGGCCCGCCGCGTTGTTCCTGTCCAGCCGGGCTTCCGACTACGTCAATGGCCACACACTGGTCGTCGACGGTGGATCGACGATCGGCTGAGCACTGCGATGCGCGTTCTGCTGGCCTATGACGGTTCGATCGCGGGACGTGACGCACTGTTCGGTGCGCCCGAGATCGCGAGTCTGCAGGTCGCGGATCGGCATCTGCTTGCCGTGTTGCCGATTCCGGACGGCGTGTTCCTGTCGGAGGGGTACGTGCCCGATGTCCTCTTCGAAGACGACAAGCTTGCCGCCCAGCGATGTCTGGACGAAGGCGTGCAGCTTCTTCGCGCGTCGGGTTCCCCGGTCCGCGGGTACATCGCCTGGGGGGAGCCGGTCGAGGAGATCTGTCGTCTCGCGCTCGAACTGCCGGCGGATCTGATCCTGGTCGCGCACCCGAAGGCCACCGCGTTCGCGGCGCGCTGGTGGCGGGGCTGGGTCGGGTCTTCGCTGCTGGAGCAGACGCCCTGCTCGGTACTGGTATCGATCTACTGACGCTTCGATACCGTCAGCGCGTGCACAGCGACAATCCGTCCTTCCAGCCGAGACGGTACTGGGCGTCGGCCTTGAAGCGGGTCGCGTCGGGCGGTTGATCGACGCCCCGCTTGCGGGCCTCGCAGGCCGCCAGGAATCCCTCGCGAAACGCCGGCGGATAGCCGCCGAGGTTGTACTTCTTGCCGGGGGGGCCGGCGACGGATGGCGGTGGGGCCGAGGTTTTCGGGCTGCCGACGGACGGAGACGCCGGGCCTGACGGCGACGGTGCAACCGGGGCGGTTCCGGAACAGCCGGCGACGATCAGCAACAGGGCGCCGGCACACCCGGACAAAAATGCGCCCGGCCAGCTTCGGCCGGGCACGAGTGCCACCGGGGACTTTGGCAAGTCGTGGGAATGCCCCGGTGTGGGAGGAGCCGGATCGAAGCGGGTCAACCGAGGGTGATCACCAGGCCGTTGATGAGCCGCACGCGCTGGCCCACGGTGAAGCTGGGCTGCAGGTGTTCCTGAATCACGCGGACCGATCCATCATCCATGCGCAGCCGGATGACGAAGCCACCGGCGCCGCGCGCGGTACCGGGCATCATGTTGAGACCGAGACCGGTCGAAGGAGTGCGGGTGCCGATCGGACCGCCTGCTGCGGCAATCAGCGCTTCCGCCGTCATCGTTTCAACCGACTGGACCACGCCGCAACCGGCACAGGAGTCGGGAGATACCGCCGCGGCCGGCCGAGAGATCGACGCACCGGTGCCGGCGGCGTCTGCGATGCCCGACGCGGTTCGTTGACCGGTGATCGCCGCCACGCCGATGCTGCTGGACACCACGACGCAGACAGTGGCGGCTGCCGTCAGTGGAAACAGGAACTTGCTTGGATTCTTCATGATGCCCCCGGGCGCGCGCTCCTTCGACGATGGAGCGTCATTCTTGCGCTAACGGCTGGTTGATGCACTACTTTAGGGCTTTAGAGCAATCCTTGTACCGATTGTCCGAACTCACGGGTTATCAACAATTTGCAATCGAGTCCCCGTGCCCGGCGCGCCGTCCGCCGGGGACATTCTGTCTGCCGCGGGAGACAAGCCGACCGGGGGTGCACCCGCGGTAGGCGCCGCCGGTGCACGCCGGTCATGCCGGCGTCTTGAACAGCCCGGGCTCCAGGTGGTGCCGATGCAGCAGCTTGTAGAACTCGGTCCGATTGCGCTTGGCGAGCCGGGCGGCGTGGGTCACGTTGCCGTTGGTCATCTTCAGCAATCGGGCCAGGTAGTCGCGTTCGAACTGCCCGCGCGCCTGCTCGAAGGAGTCGAGTTCGACGGCCTGGACCCGCAACGCGCCTTCGACCAGGGCCGGGCTCACGATGCTGCTGGTCGTGAGCGCCACGACCTGCTCGACGACGTTGACCAGTTCGCGGACATTGCCCGGCCAGTCGTACTTGACCAGCATCGCCAGGGAATCCGCCGAAAAAGCGTTGACCGACTTGCCATACTTCAACGCCATTTCGCCGAGGAAATGGCTCGCCAACAGCGGGATGTCTTCGCGGCGTTCGCGCAGC
>JAHCKV010000591.1 GCA_026125595.1 Burkholderiales bacterium
CGATGCGCTGGCGCTGCTGGCCAGCGACGATGGCGTGCCGGAGATCCGTGAGGCCGAAGACACCGCGCGCCGCATCGGCGTGCAAGGTGTGCCGTTCTTCATCTTCGACCAGCAGGTGGCACTGTCCGGCGCGCAGCCGGCGGAGGCCCTGGTCGAGGCGATGGAGCAGGCCCGGGTCCGCGCCGCGCGCGAGTCTGCGGCATGACCGACGGCACCATCGACTGGCCCCGTGAGATCCGCACCGCCTTCGACCGCGTTGCGCCGCGCGTCCGTCGCACGCCGGTCATCGCGATCGATGCCGGCTCGTTCGGCACGCCTGGTCCCGTCACGCTGAAACTCGAATGCCTGCAGCACGCGGGCTCGTTCAAGCCGCGTGGCGCGTTCAACCGGATCCTGTCGAACGTGGTGCCGGCCACCGGTGTTATCGCGGCCTCCGGCGGCAACCACGGTCTGGCCGTCGCGTTCGCGGCACGGGAGCTGGGATTGCCCGCCGAGATCTTCGTGCCGGAAATCGCGTCACCGGTGAAGGTCGCCGGTCTGCGTGCACTGCAGGCGACGGTTCACGTCACGGGCGCCGCCTATGCCGATGCGCTGATCGCCTGCGAGGCGCGGCAGCGGGACAGCGGTGCGTTGATGGTCCACGCCTACGATCAGCTCGAGGTGTTGGCTGGACAGGGCACGACGGGGCTGGAGTTCGAAGCCCAGGTGCCGGATCTCGACACCGTGCTGGTGGCGGTGGGCGGCGGCGGTTTCATCGGTGGCATCGCCGCGTGGTTCGGCGGTCGTGTCAAGGTCGTGGGTGTCGAACCGGAAACATCGTGCGCGCTGCACGCCGCACTCGCGGCGGGCGAGCCGGTGGATGTGCCGGTATCGGGCATCGCGGCGGATTCGCTCGGGGCCCGGCGCGTGGGGCGCACCATGTTCCCGATCGCGCAGCGATTCGTCGATCGGGTCGTGCGCGTCGCCGACGCCGATATCCGCGCGGCCCAGCAGGCGCTGTGGCGCCGGTTGCGGATCGTCGCCGAGCCCGGCGGCGCCACCGCGCTGTCGGCGCTGATGGCCGGCGCCTACCAGCCGGCGTCCGGCGAGCGCATCGGTGTGCTCGTGTGCGGCGCGAACTGCGCACCGGAAAGCGTCACCTGAGCCGTACCTCCGGGGCTTCGTCAGAGGGCTGCGCACTGGTAGCTGGCACGATCGGATCAAGCGGCACTCGAATCGTGCGCGAAGCGGGGCGCTAGTCCGCTGAAACATCTTGAAATATCGATAACATTCAATCTGTTGAAGCTGTTCCGCGCGGGCCGTGAACGTGGTGCGGACCTTGCTCGACATGGCGGCTCAAAGTTTCCTTGCCTTCACTTTTGTTTACATCGGTGAAGCGGCGAAATCCCTCCAGGAGCGAGCCATGGGCGTGCACGGCAGTCACCAGAAAACGATCCTCGGGGCCTGTCCGAAGGATTGCCCCGACACCTGTGCCATGGTCTACACGGTCGAAGACGGGCGCCTCGTCGACGTGAAGGGCAATGCCGATTCGCCGATGACCCGCGGCGGACTGTGCGTGAAGCTGAAGGATTTCGCGCGACATCACTACAGCCCCGACCGCGTGCTGTATCCGCTGAAGCGCACCGGCCCGAAAGGCGCCGGCCAGTTCGAGCGCATCTCGTGGGACGAAGCGCTCGAGACCATCCGCACCAACTGGACGCGGATCATCGACGAGCACGGCGCGGAAGCCATCTATCCGCACATCTACGCGGGCCACGAAGGTGTGCTGAACGGAACCGTGTGCGGCGACGCTTTCTTCAACCGGCTCGGCTCCACCATCGCGGAGCGCACGTACTGCGCATCGGGCTCGATGACTGCGCAGGAAATGGTGATCGGCCCCACCGGTGGCGTCGACCCCGAAAGCGTCGCGCACGCGAAGTACATCGTGATCTGGGGCATGAACGTCATGTCCACCAACCTGCACCTGTGGCACTTCATCCAGGAAGCGCGCAAGAAGGGCGCGAAGGTGGTGGTCATCGATCCAGCCAAGTCGCGCACCGCGAAGCAGGCCGACTGGCACGTGGCCTGTCGCCCGGCGACCGATGCCGCGCTGGCGCTGGCGCTGATCAACGTGATCTGCACCGAAGGGCTCGCCGACCGGGACTACATCGAGCGCTACACCGTCGGCTACGACGAGCTGGCCGAACGCGCGTCTCGCTACACACCGGAACTGGCCGAAGAAATCACCGGCGTCCCCGCCGATGACATCCGCCAGCTCGCGCGGGAATTCGCGACGACGCAGCCGGCGGTGATCCGCCTCGGCATCTCCGTCGAGCGTCATCGTGGCGGACCGGATGCGATCCGCGCGATCACGTCGCTGCCGGCGCTGGTGGGCGCGTGGCGCCACGT
>JAHCKV010000592.1 GCA_026125595.1 Burkholderiales bacterium
TCGACCCGTGGAAAGTAGACCTCGTTGACGATGCCGTGGCCGATGGTGAACCAGACGCGCGACGATCCCAGCGAGGTGCCGATCATGTCCTTGTCGCTGCTTGTCCAGGTGGGGTCGATTCCCGGTGCTCCGAAGGCTTCCATGGGTCTATCCGGTCGATGGGTGACGTAGTTGTCTAGGCGAGTCCGAGTACGCACTGGTGCGACGCCGCCTCGAAATCATCAGAACCAAAGTCGTACACCCACGATCAGTTGCAGCTCGTTGGGCTGACCGCCTTCGCGGACCACCCGTTCGCGCGTGGCTCCGAGGCTGTACCGGTAGGAAACGCCGACGTAAGGAGCGAATTCCCGGCTGATTTCGTAGCGCAAACGCACGCCCAGCTCCGCGTCGCTCACGCCCGATTCGACACCGAATTCCTCGTCTGCCTGCGCCGCGAGTTCGGTCTCGAAGCGCGGCTGCCAGATCAGCCGCTGCGTCTGGTACAGGTCCAACGAAGCCGTGAAGCGGCCCGACAGCTTGCCCTTGTTGCTGAGGAACAGGGCCGGTTCCACTTCGAAACGGCCGGGGGCCAGTCCCTGCAGTCCGACGACGGCGAAGACGCGGTTCGGGCTCGCATCGCGCTCCTCGTGTCTTTCCACGCGCACACCCGCCTGGAAATCGAAGAACGGTGCGATCAACTTGCCGTAGAGCAACTGGAGGTCGGCCTGACCGCCCACGCGCCCTAAGGGATAGAGCGTGCCTTCGCTCTTCACCCACAGTCGCTGCCGATCGCCGCCGTACCAGCCGAGGAAGTCCCAGCGCAACGCGTCCACGCCGCCGATGCGCTGGTACTCCAGAAGATCGAAGAGCGCGAAAGTGTAGGGTGCGCTGTCGCCGACGGGTTCAGGCCAGCCAGTTCTACCGGATGGATTGGGTAGCGCTTTCGGCGCGGCCTTCGGCGCGGTTGAGGGTGTCGGCGATGCCGGCGGCAAGGACATTTCCATTCCGGGCATCGACGTTTCGCCCGCCCCCTGCGCACGCACACGCGGGGCGATGATGCTCGTCGCAGCGAGAAGAGCGATGGCGCAGCGTACGACGGCCGCATTCATGATTTCGCTCCTCCGTCCCGGGCCGAAACCTCGACGACCCGGAACATGCCCAGTTCCATGTGCAGGAGAAGGTGGCAATGCATCGCCCACGATCCTGGCGCGTCTGCCGTGATGGCGACCGACACCCGCTCCGCGGGCTTGACGCTCACCGTGTGCAGCGGCGGCTGTTTCGAGCCCTGGCCGTTTTCGAGCACCATCCACATGCCGTGCAGGTGGATCGGATGCTCCATCATCGAGTCGTTAACGAGGATCAGCCGCACCCGCTCGCCATAACGCAATCGGATCGGTTCCTTCGCCTCCGAGTACTTCTTGCCGTCGAAGGACCACATGTACCGGTCCATGTTGCCCGTGATGTGGATTTCGATCTCGCGCTGCGGCTCGCGCTGGTCGGGGAAGGGGCGAACGCTGCGCAGGTCCGCGTACGTCAGCACCTTGCCTTCTGCCTGCTCGAAGCCGGAGCCGGGATCGTCCAGGCGACTACGCGACACCATCGCCACCGTGTCGGCTCCGGTACCGTGAGTGTCGGGTCCGTGTATCACCGGCGGGCTGCCGGGCAGCGTCGGACCCAGGAGAGCCTTCTTGTCCGGGCTCCCCATCTTTGTCGGCCCTGTCTGTGTGCCTTTCTCGGCGGGATCGGCGTGTCCCTCGTGTCGTGTACTCTTGGGTTCCAGGCTTTTCTCGGCGACGTAGACACCGGGCATGTCGTGCCCGGCGATGTTCGCGGCATCCTTGCGCGCCGCTCCCATGTCCATGCCACCCATGGCGTCCGCGTCTTCGGTGCCGGACATGTCCATGCCCATGTCCGCCATGGTGCGCAGCGGACGCGGGCGGCGTTGCGGCACCGGGGCGGCCATACCGGCGCGCGGCGTCAGCGTGCCGCGCGTGAAGCCGCTCCGATCAAGTGATTCGGCGAACACGGTGTAGGCACGATCTTCGGGACGGACGATCACATCGAAGGTTTCACCAGGACCGATGCGAAACTCGTCCACTTCGACCGGCTCCACGTTCTGTCCGTGCGCCTGCACCACCGTCATGCTCAGCCCCGGGATGCGGACATCGAAGAACGTAGCAGCACCGGCGTCGATGAACCGCAGTCGCACACGCTCGCCCCGCCTGAACAATCCCGTCCAGTTCGCTTCGGGCGGCAGGCCGTTCATGAGGTACGTATACGTGTAGCCCGTTACATCGGCGAAGTCGGTCGGGTCCATCCGCATCCGCCCCCACTCCAGACGATCGCCTATCGCAGCGGATAACCCGCCCGCGCGGACGTCTGAGAAGAAGTCGCCGGCTGTCCGCC
>JAHCKV010000593.1 GCA_026125595.1 Burkholderiales bacterium
TTCGAACCGACGCCGGCTTTGCTGGGCGATCCGGTGACGGCGGTACTGGACGACCCGCGTGACGGCACGCTCTACGCTGCACTGAACCTTGGGCACTTCGGTGTGAAGCTGCGGCGATCCGATGACGACGGCAAGACGTGGGAGGAACTGGAACCCCCGACCTATCCGCCGCAGCCCGATGACGCGGAAGGGCCGCCGTGGAAGCTCGTGCAGCTATGGTGTCTGGAACCCGGCGGTGTCGACCAGCCAAGCGTCCTGTGGGCCGGCACCATCCCGGGGGGGTTGTTCCGGTCAGCCGATCGTGGCGCCACGTGGAAGCTGATCCGATCGCTGTGGGATCGTCCGGAGCGGCTGGGATGGTTCGGTGGCGGCTACGACGCCCCGGGCATTCACTCGGTGATGGTCGACCCGCGCGACAGTCGCATCGTCACGATCGGCGTTTCCTGCGGCGGGGTGTGGCGCACCGAGAACGGCGGCGATTCCTGGCGCTTGTGTGCAGACGGCATGCGGGCCGGGTACATGCCGCCGGAGCAGGCCGGCGAGCCGAACATCCAGGATCCGCACCGGGTCGTCGCGTGCCGTGATCGTCCGGATGTGCTGTGGACCCAGCATCACAGCGGTATTTTCCGTTCGGAAGACGCCAGCGCTTCGTGGAGCGAAGTTCACGCGACGCCATCGTCGTTCGGGTTCGCGGTCGCCGTTCACCCGAAGGATCCGGACATTGCGTGGTTCGTGCCGGCAGTGCGCGACGAGTTGCGCGTGCCGGTGGACGGCAGATTCGTCGTCACCCGCACCCGTGACGGCGGGCGATCCTTCGAAGCATTGACGCGCGGTCTGCCGGCCGCGCCATCGTTCGATCTCGTCTATCGGCACTGCCTCGACGTGGATTCGACCGGGAGTGGTCTCGCGATGGGTTCCACCACCGGCAATCTGTGGGTCTCGGAAGACCAGGGCGATTCATGGTTTTGCATCAGCACGCACTTGCCGCCGATCTATGCGGTGCGGATATCGAAGTCGGATGTCGCGGGATAAGGTCGGCAGCAAAGTCGTCCTTCGTGGTTGCGTGGACAGTGCAGGTTCCGTTGTGCGATTGGAAGAACGAAATGAAAAGTCGTAATGCAAGACCAGACCCCCTCGTTTTCGCTACGTTTCCATCGTTTTCGCTATCGTTTTCGGTCCATAACCACAACGAAAAAGCCCGCCGAAGCGGGCTTTTTTTGTCGGGACTGTGACGTCTCTACTTTCGGCGGGACAAGCGATGAGTCACCGCACTTGCCAATGCGATGGCGCCGAGCAACGCTAGTGCGCTGGGTTCGGGCACAGCGTTGAGAACGCGCGAAGTGGAGGTGCCGGAAAAACCAACAACCCGGCCCAAACCGGGATATGAGTACACAGAAGAGGTCAGCGCGTTGGGGCCGGGGCCACGGTGCAAAACAAAGAAGAAATCCGGGGTATCTGCTAACACGAACGAGACGTCGTTGACGGTTGCACCAATGAAGGTAGAGCCCAGGCCTACATCGAAGAACCCGATGTCGTTTTCATCGAACGTCAGCCCCGGGAGGGCGAAGTCGAAGGAAAGTATGGATTGAATCGGATCCGTTATCGAAATCGCTTCGTAAACCAGTGTTCCGGTTGCCTGGCCTGCGAAAGTGACCTCGATGGCAACGGCGCGGGAATCGGTACTTGCGAGCAGGGCGAGAGGCAGAGCGAGTGCTGCGAGCAACTTCTTCATATCGGCTCCAACGGCGGCAGGGGGTTGCGGTTGAAAGGCGCGCGGCGCTACGCGCCGGCGTTATGCAAGGCGCATGCCGGCTCATGAAAACAGTGACTTGTGTCAAGAGTCTCGGCGTACTGTAAAGAATGACGATAGGGATCAGGGCGCTGCTACCGGCTAGCTTCGCAGTCGTCTGTCGCGCACGCACGCTGAACAGTCGGTGGTCAGAAGGTGGTCCGCCGCTGGAAGTGAAGGGGTCGTGGGAACGATAGACGCGTGCCGACATGGCGTACGGGCCGGGGGTGAGGCTTCTCGGCCTGCGGAAGATATGTAGCGGAGGCATGTCTTTCGCGCCGCGCCAACCTCGAATGTGGCACGCACCGACGGATTGCTCGGGGCGCGCTCGTCTCCCGCCAGCGACATTGGCGTCGTGGTCCAAAAGGATCATCATTCTCGCGTTGGGTCGTGGAGCGATCCCGGCAGTGGGCGGCGGCGCTCCGGTGTGTGGCGGAACAGTCAATAAACCGTCACATGGCGCACCTAAACTGCTGCGCAATCCAGAAGGGGAAGACACCTTGCGCTGCAATCCATGGCGAAGGGCGCGTAGCGCCTGTTCCTTGACCATCCATTTCGTTACCGCGCCCGCCCGGGTACGGGGTTTCACGCTA
>JAHCKV010000594.1 GCA_026125595.1 Burkholderiales bacterium
ATCGTCGAATTGCGCCAACGCGTCGAGCGGCTGCGTGGTCAGCGCACGCCGGTACTGTTCACCGGCGAGCCCGGCAGCGGCAGGGATCTCTGCGCGCGCGACCTGCACCGCGCGAACACGCCCTGGGTCGCACCGGCCGATGAAGGGTTTCTCGCCGACCCGGGATCGAAGCTGCTGGTGGAGGCAACCGAAGGCATTCTGTTCCTCGCCAATGTCGATCGGCTCGGCCGCAACGCCCAGGCTGCATTGCTGGCCCAGTTGCCGGGCATCGAACGCTGCAATACCCGGATCGTGGCCACCGCGCCCCATGATCTGCCGGCGCGGGTGGCCGATGGCAGCTTCGATCCTCGGTTGTACGCGGCCCTAGCCAGCGTGACGCTGCGGGTGCCCGCGCTGCGCGAGCATGCAGAAGACATCCCGGAGATCGCCAGTCTGATGCTGCAACGGCTCGGCGAGACCAAGGAAACGCCGCCGCGGAGTTTCAGTACGGCGGCCCTGAACCAACTGCGGATGGCCGCATGGCCCGGCAACCTGGTCCAGCTCGAATCCGTGGTGCGCTCCGCCGCGCTGACCGCGGCCGAGAGCGAGATCCAGCCGTACGACGTCCACGCTGCGCTTGGGCGGGTCGAATCGGCACCGCAAGCCGTGCTCGGCGGCCTGGCGCTGGACGTCGGTCTGCGCGAGGCGCGCGATGCGTTCGAGCGCGCCTACTTCGAATATCACGTCGCGCGGGAGGGCGGAAACATGAGCCGGGTCGCCGACCGCGTAGGTCTGGAGCGGACGCACCTGTATCGCAAGCTGAAACAGCTGGGCGTCGCGTTGCCGCGCAAGACCGAGCCCTGATCACCGCGTTCGGCCGCGGGACTTCCCGCGGGTTATCAGACGGGGCCGGCGCGCTTTAGAATCATGGATCCCGCCATAAGGCGGGTTTCTTTTTCTCCCTGCGGATTCTTCCCTTCATGGCGACCCGAACCGAACTGGCGAACGCGATCCGCGTTCTGGCCATGGATGCAGTACAGAAGGCCAATTCCGGCCACCCCGGCATGCCGATGGGCATGGCGGACATTGCCGAAGTGCTGTGGCGACATCACTTGAAGCACAACCCCGCCGACCCGGCCTGGGCCGATCGCGACCGGTTCGTGCTGTCCAACGGGCATGGGTCGATGCTGCTGTACGCACTGTTGCATCTGACCGGATACGACCTGCCGATGGCGGAGCTGATGCGTTTCCGGCAGCTGCATTCGAAGACCCCTGGGCATCCGGAAGTGCATGTGACACCCGGCATCGAGACCACGACGGGTCCGCTGGGCCAGGGCCTTGCCAACGCGGTCGGCATGGCCATCGCCGAGCGCGTGCTGGCGGGCGAGTTCAACCGGCCGGGGTTCGACATCGTCGACCACCGGACATGGGTCTTCCTCGGCGATGGTTGCATGATGGAGGGCGTTTCGCACGAGGCCGCAGCGCTGGCCGGTACATTGCAGCTGGGCAAGCTCGTTGCGCTGTACGACGACAACCATATCTCCATCGATTCCGAGAAATCGACGATGGAGCACTGGTTCACCGACGATACGCCGAAGCGTTTCGAAGCCTACGGTTGGCGCGTGATCCGGGGCGTCGACGGTCACGACGCCGACGCGATCGACGCCGCGATCCGCGAGGCGACCGCCCGGACGGATCGGCCGGTGCTGATCTGCTGCAAGACCGTCATCGGCAAGGGCGCGCCGAAGAAGGCCAACACCGGCAGCGCCCACGGGTCGCCGCTGGGTGCCGACGAAATCGCAGCGACCCGCGCTGCGCTCGGATGGACGCACGCACCGTTCGAGATCCCAGCGGACATCTACGCAGCGTGGGATCAGAAGGCGCGAGGTGCCGCGGCGGAATCCGCATGGACCACGGTCTTTGCCGGCTACGCCAACGCTCACCCCGATCTCGCCGCCGAGTTTCGCCGTCGGATCGCCGGTCAGTTGCCGGCCGACTGGCGTGCCCGGTCGGGCGTTCATGTGAACGCGACGGTGGACAAGGGTGAGACGATCGCCTCCCGCAAGGCGTCGCAGAACGCGCTCGACGGATTCGGTCCGCTGCTCCCCGAGCTGCTCGGCGGCTCGGCCGATCTGGCGGCATCCAACCTGACGCTGTGGAAGGGCTCCAAACCGGTGACGCCGACCGAGGCCGGCAACTATCTGTTCTACGGTGTCCGCGAGTTCGGCATGTGTGCAGCGATGAACGGTATCGCGCTGCATGGCGGGTTCATCCCGTACGGCGGCACGTTCCTGGTCTTCAGCGACTACGCGCGCAACGCCGTGCGCATGGCCGCGCTCATGAAGGTGAGGAACGTCCTCGTCTTCACGCACGATTCCATCGGCCTGGGCGAGGA
>JAHCKV010000595.1 GCA_026125595.1 Burkholderiales bacterium
CGGCATCCCGGGCGCGCTGCGGATGGGCGATTCCGTGTCGACGGCTGGTGCTTGGGGTCAGGCCAGTCGCTTCGGCGGGTTACGGCTGACGTCGAATCGTCCGGCACTGCAGGCCGGACAGATCCGGACCTCGTCGCTGACGGCAGCCGATCGCTGGCCGTCGGACCCGGCTGCATCGAGCGACGGCTACGGCGATCCCTCGCTGTTCGCATGGCCCCTCGTGCACGGACTCTCCGACATCTATGCACCCGCTGCCGGTGCCGCATCGACGGGCGTCGCACAGGTTGCGACCACCACGATGATGGCGGCGCCGCCCGCCTTCAATCCGATGCCTTACGTGCCGGCCACGATGCTGGCTCCCGGATCCCGCGACTACACGGTCGATGTCGGATTCGTGCGCGAGCAGTACGGACTGATGAACGCGAAGTACGGCGTGCCGATCGCCGTCGCGGACATCCGGCAAGGCTTCTGGAACCGCGTGACCGGCGCCGGCCGTTTCGAATCCAGCGGCGAAACCCGTGTCGCGGGCATGGGTCTCGATGTGCGGATCGCCGATTGGGCAACGGTGCGGACCCATGCCGCGACGAGTCGCAGCATCTACGGTGAAGGCACGCTGGGCATGGCAGGCATCGAGCGGCACGAACCGCTCTACAACGTCTCGCTCCGCGCCCACTGGGCCACGGAAGGCTTTCATCAGGCCGGCCTGGGCATCGCACAGCGCTCGGCACGGGAGCGGATCATCGCCAGCGGCGGCATCAACCTCGCGCCGTACGGCTCGATCAACGCTTCGTTCACCCGGCAGACGCTGCGGGACATGGTGCCGGCCACCGTGACCAGCGCCAACTACACCCGGCCGTTCGGCCCGGGCGCCTTCATCAGCCTGAACGTGTCGTACGTGACGGGTCCGCTGACCGATGCGCGGTTCGTTGCATCGTTCGGCTTCCCGTTGGGGCGCCCCATTCCCACGATCGCTCCTGCCGGCGCCGCCGACACCAAACGGGCGTACGGCGCCGGGTACGCGGATCGAGACGGTGCCGACGGTGCCGTGCTGGGTCCGGCGCTCGTCGGGCAACTCTGAAAGCTCCGGTCCGACCCCGTTCTCCGGGCAGTCGAGGCTCGGGGAGGCGGCCTGCCGCCTCGCCGACGCCGCCGAACCGATCGGCGGCTTCGTTCTACCCCCCTAGCATCGATTTCGGTCTTTGACCATAAGATATGACCGACACGACAGATCGAAGAATGCTGACGCGACCCGGCGCCCTCTACCGATAGCCGGGATCTGGACGATCTTTGAGACTCGGGGCGTCATCCAGCGCTACCACGGGTCCAATGATCGACGATGCTCAGAGTTCAGGCATGGATTCGCCGGGATCCACCGGCGAACACGCCTGCATGGCCTGGATCCTCGATTTCCCGACCTTGGCGCTCTCGGGCATCAGCTGCCCCACCGAATCGGTACTGGGCTACCGGATCGGGTGGTGGCGCAGCCAGCCCGCGTTCTGGCAGACCGTAGTTCACCAGAACGATCTGCCGGGGCTGCTTGCGCAATGCGGAGCGGTCGCCGAGCACGGCGCGGAACGCGTCTTTCCGGTTTGCCTCTGTACGGCTGACGGCAAAGACCAGCACTACAGCATCCATCTGCAGCGACTCGGCGCCCCGGGGGAGCACGTGCGTCTTCGCGCTTCCCTCTTCGGGGCACCTCCTCCCACCGCTGTCGGCCCTGTCGCCGGCGCGGGAATCTGACCTAACTTCAAGAGCCAGTACCAACTGCCATGATCGACGCCTACGCCTCCACGCACCTGCCGCCCGCAGCGCCGGGAAGACTTCTCATCGTGAGCCCCCACCCGCTGCTGCGCGACGCCATCCGGACGGCGCTGCACGACGTCTTCCCGAACTCTCCTGCCGTCGAGGTCGATACCGTCGCCCAGGCGTTGGCCTCCCACGGCAACGGTCCTTCCGCGCCGCTGGCGGTCGTCGAAGGCGGTCCGGGCGGTGGCGTCGATTGCCCGCGGGTCCGGGAACTGACGGCTTCCGGTCGCGCGGCCCGCGTACTGCTGCTCGGCACGGCCGGACGCCCGACGGATCTCGATGCATCGGCAGTAACGGCGCTGACGAAGAATTGCACGTCCGCCGAACTGGCCGCGGCAGCGCGTTTCGCGCTCGACAATGTCTCGGCGATCCAGGTGACGACGCCGCCTCGCACGTCGCATCCCCGGCCCCCCCACGAACTGCCGCACGAACGCCTGTCCGAGCGGGAGTACTCCGTGATGCTGGCCTTGGGTAGCGGACGGCGCATTCGCGACATCGCGCTCGATCTGGGAGTCAGCGTCAAGACGGTCAGCACGTTCCGGCTCCGGCTGATGCGCAAGCTG
>JAHCKV010000596.1 GCA_026125595.1 Burkholderiales bacterium
GGCGATCGGACTGAACTGGACGCCGCGCCAGGATTTCACCGGCTACGTGTCCGCCAACCAGGGGAATCGGGCGCCGTCGCCGATCGAGCTGGGCTGCGCCGATCCGGCCAACCCGTGCACGCTGCCGAATGCGCTGGCGGCCGATCCGTATCTGAAACAGGTCGTCGCCCGCACCATCGAAGGGGGCGTGCGCGGCAAGTTCAACGAGACCTTCGGCTACAGCTCGGCGCTGTGGCGCACGCAGAACCAGGACGACATCCTGTTCGTCAGCACGGCCACCAGCGCCGGCTACTTCACGAACTTCGGCCGCACGCGCCGGCAGGGTGTCGAGATGGGTCTGTTCGGCGAACAAGGACGGGTCAGCTTCACCGCGAACTACGCGTTCGTCGATGCGACGTACCAGTCCGAAGCCGTGATCCTGGCCGAGAACAATTCGTCGCGCGGGTTCGACGGCGTCGGCGCCGACGACGAGATCCGCGTGCGGGCCGGCGACCGGATCCCCGGCATTCCGCGCCACCAGTTCCGCGTCAACATGAACGTGCGCATCACCGATGCGTTCAGCATCGGCGCGAACGTCATCGCGATGACCGGCAACTACGCCCGCGGCAATGAAAACAACGAGCACCAGGCCGGCACGGTGACCGATCCGGTGGGCGGCGGCACGCGCACGTTCCAGGGTCCGGGCAAGACCGGCGACTTCGCGATCCTGCATCTGACGGCGCGATACCGCGTCGCTGCGCAGTGGGAGATCTTCGGTCGCGTCAACAACGTGTTCGACCAGCGCTACAACACCGCCGCGATCCTCGCCGAGAATCCGTTCAACACGGCCGGGGTGTATCAGACCAACTCGGACGACTGGGGACGCGAGACGTTCTACGCAGCCGGTGCGCCGCGCGCCGCATGGATCGGGGTACGATACTTCTTGGAACGCCCGCGCAAGAATTGAGGTCATACGCGGGCGTCAGAAGACCAAAGAGGAGTTCCATGAAGCTTTCGATGCCCGCCGCCGTGGCCACGCTGCTGTTTGCCGGAGCCGTACACGCTGCACCCTTCGCCTATGTACCGAACGAGAAGAGCGGCACCATTTCCGTGATCGACACGGCCACCGATGCGGTGGTCCGCGAGATCCGCGCGGGCGAGAAGCCGCGGGGTCTCGCGCTGAGTCCGGACGGCAAGACGCTGTATGTGAGCGACGCACCGAAACGCGGCCTGGCCGCGGTCGACGTCGAATCCGGGAAAGCATCCCTCATCGAGTTGGGTGAATCCCCCGAAGGCGTTTCGAGTTCTCCGGACGGCAAGTGGATCGTCGTCGCGATCGAGAAGACCAACTCGGCGACGTTCATCGACACGAAGACCGGCAAGAAAGTGTTCTCGGTGAAGGTCCAGGGCGAGAACCCGGAACACGCGGTGTTCAGCCCGGACAGCAAACTGGTCGTCACCAGTGCCGAGGAAGGCCACCAGATCGACATCATCGACGTCGCGTCCCGCAAGCAGATCGGGCAGGTCGATGTCGGCGACCGTCCGCGCGGCCTGGGTTTCCTGCCCGACGGCAGTCGCCTGTACGTCGGCTGCGAACTGGCGAACAAGGTCTATGTCGTCGACATGGGAACGCGCAAGGTCGTCGCGCAGATCGCCACCGGCGTCTACACCAACGGCATCACCGTGAGCCCGGACGGCAAGCGCGTCTTCGCGAGCAACGGCAAGGACGGTACGGTGTCCGTGATCGACACCGCGACCAACCAGGTCATCGCGACGGTCGAAGTCGGCAAGCGCCCGTGGAACATGGCGATCACGCCTGACGGCAGCAAGCTCTACGTCGCCAACGGCCGCTCCGGCAGCGTGTCGGTGATCGACACGACGTCCAACACGAAGCTGGTCGACATCCCCGTGGGCGAAATGCCCTGGGGCGTAGCGATCCACTGAGGTGGCCCGCACTGCAGGCAGGACCCGCGCGACGCGGGTGGAACCGCCCGTCGCCCTCGTCTTCGACGTCTTCGGGACGGTGGTCGACTGGCGCGGCAGCCTGATCCGCGAAGGTCGCGCGTTCGGGCTCGAGAAGAACCTGAAGGTCGATTGGGCCGCCTTTGCCGATGCATGGCGCGCGGGCTACCGGCCGGCGATGGATCGCGTACGCACCGGCGAGCTGCCGTGGATGAACATCGATGCGCTGCATCGACTGATCCTCGACGACCTGCTGGTGCAGTTCGGCATCCGCAAACTGGCGGAGCGCGACAAGGTCCACCTCAATCGCGCGTGGCATCGGCTGCGTCCGTGGCCCGAGGCGGTCCGGGGTTTGCGGCGCCTGAAGCGCCGCTTCACGATCGCGACACTGTCCAACGGCAACGTATCGCTGCTGTCGAACAT
>JAHCKV010000597.1 GCA_026125595.1 Burkholderiales bacterium
GAGACGCGGACGGTTGCGACAACCTGCGGGTCAAGCGCTACATCGCCAAGTACACGATCAACCCGGCGCTGACCCACGGCATCGCGCACGAAGTGGGGTCCGTCGAAGTCGGCAAGCTGGCCGATCTGGTGTTCTGGCGGCCGGCCTTCTTCGGGGTCAAGCCGAATCTGATCCTGAAGGGCGGCATGATCGCGGCCGCGGCCATGGGGGATCCCAACGCGTCGATCCCGACGCCGCAGCCGGTGCACTACCGGCCCATGTTCGGCGCCTTCGGTGGCGGCATCGCGGGCGGGTCGGTCACGTTCGTATCCATGGCGTCCGCGCATTGCGATATCGGCAAGCAACTGGGACTGTCCAAGCGGATCGTCGGGGTACGCGGTACGCGTGCCATCCGCAAGCAGGATCTGCCGTTCAACGGGGCGACCCCCCGAATGGAGGTGGATCCGCAGACCTACGCGGTCCGGGCCGACGGCGAACTGCTGGTCTGCGAACCGGCGAAGGTGTTGCCGATGGCGCAGCGATATTTCCTGTTCTGAACACACGGCGACGCCGCAAACGACGAGGCCCGTGGCGATTGCCACGGGCCTCGATCCTTTCAGTGGAACGTTTTGCCGATCAGGGCAGATTGAACTGACTGGCGCGACTGCGGGTCTCCCACTCGCGGATGCGGCGTTCCACGTCGGCGGCATTGGCCGCGCCGGAAACGTAGCGCTCGAGGTCGCTGGTGTCCTGCCACACGAAGAAGTTGCGCAGGGTTTCGAGGACTTGGGACATGGTGTTTCTCCTGACTGATGTTGCTGCAATGCAGCACGTGGATGCAGTGTGAACTTACGGCGGCTGGCGTGCATCCTTTAGGCCGGAATAGTGATCATTCCTTTTGCGATGCAGCATGGCATCCTTTCGACCCGCATCCGATAATGATGTGACTGTAAACAATTGAAATTGAATAGGAAAAATTGGCGACGGAGATCCTTTTGCGATTCGGTGCCGATTGGACAGGAACCCCGACGGCTGACTAGACTCGCCGTCTCCATTCGAAGACTTTGGGAGATCTCGATGCTCCGCTCGCTGCTGCAATTCGCCGTCGTAGCCTGTTTCATGTCCCTCTCCGCCGCGCAGGCGGCCGACGTGGGTGCGCTTCTCGATCAGGCCATCGCCGGCAAGCACCGGACCGAGGCCGATCGGGCCCGGGACGTCTACCGGCATCCGAAGGAGACGCTGCTGTTCTTCGGCTTCAAACCGGATCAGACGGTGGTCGAGATCTGGCCGACCGCCGGATGGTTTACCGATGTGATCGCCCCCGTGCTGCGGGACAACGGCAAGTTGTATGTGGCACGGGCGCCGGTGAGTTCGAGCAAGGCGACGAACTACATGAAGGAACGCGACAAGGTGTTCCTCGCCAAGCTGGCCGCGCGGCCGGAGGTCTACGGCAAGCCGATCACCCGGGAGATCCCGCCGCCGGAGGGCGAGGAGGTTGCACCTGCCGGTTCGGCGGACCTCGTCCTTACGTTCCGGAATGTCCACAACTGGGCGCGAGGCGGCACCACGGACGAGATGTTCCAGACGTTCTTCGCGATGTTGAAGCCCGGCGGCGTACTGGGCGTCGAGGAACATCGGGCCCGGCCCGGGACGCCGTTCGCCGATCAGGTGCGGACCGGATACATGACCGAGGAGTACGTGATCGAGACGGCTCGCAAGGCCGGATTCGAACTGGTCGACCAGGCGGAAATCAACGCCAATCCGAAGGACACCAAGGACTATGCGAAGGGCGTGTGGACGCTGCCACCGACGCTGGTGCTGGGTGATGAGAATCGCGTGAAGTACATGGCGATCGGCGAGAGCGATCGCATGACGCTGAAGTTCGTCAAACCGTTCCGTCAACCGGAAGGCACGCCCGGCCGCGAATGACCGGATGCGAGCTCGGGCGGGGACGAGACTGGCCGCCGGACTGCGTCCCGGGCGTTCCACCGGATCCGGTGCGAGCCGGTTCACGGCCCTCGGATCACGGTTAAACTCCGCAGCCCGAATCGCGCTTCGAGAACGGAGGAGACCGTCGCCATGAAAACAAGCGTTCGTAGCAGTCTCGTCGCCGCTGCCATCGGCGCAGCAGCAATCGTTCCGGGCAGCATGCTGCATGCCGGCACGGACGTGGACGACCAGGGTTTCGCCACACTGCTGCCGGGCCACGAAGACTGGACACCCTATCCCGGCATCGATGGCATCAAGATCATGGTGGTCGAGGGCAATCCGAAGAAAGCCGGCCCGTACGTGATCCGCGTGAAGTTCGCGCCCGGCACCATGAGCATGCCTCACACCCATCCCGAAGACCGTCTGGTGACCGTGATCAAGGGCACCTGGTA
>JAHCKV010000598.1 GCA_026125595.1 Burkholderiales bacterium
TCCCGACCTCCCGCGTTTCTAGGGGCATGTCGCTTCCACACCCAACGCAAAGGCGCAAAGAACGCAAAGGCCGCCAAGGACTGCAATGAAGCCAACGGATGTCCGCACCCCGATTGCCATCGAACCCTCCCTGGACATTTGCCATGGCTCGGTGCACTCGGCCCGAACCCGCTCCCGCCCGATTTCCTTGCGTTCCTTTGCGCCTTCGCGTTGAGATGTCGATGCAGGAAGTTCTCAAACAGTTCTCCGAGACGATCCGCAAGGCCGCGGCCGAGCGCACCCAGTTGCGCATCCGCGGGGGCGGCAGCAAGGATTTCTACGGCCTCGCGCTCATCGGCGACGTGCTCGACACGCGCGCCTGTGCGGGCATCGTCGACTACGAGCCCACGGAACTGGTGGTGACCGCCCGCGGCGGCACCCCGCTCGCCGATGTCGAAGCCGCGCTGGCGCGCCACGGTCAGATGCTGGCGTTCGAGCCGCCGCACTTTTCCGCGGACGCCACGCTGGGCGGCTGCATCGCCAGCGGCTTCTCCGGCCCGCGCCGGGCCGCGGCCGGCGCCGCGCGCGATTTCGTGCTGGGCGCGCGCATCCTCAACGGCCTGGGCGAGGACTTGCGCTTCGGCGGACAGGTCATGAAGAACGTCGCCGGCTACGATCTGTCGCGCTTCATCACCGGCTCGTTCGGCACGCTGGCGTTGATCACCGAAGTGTCGGTCAAAGTGCTGCCGCTGCCGGAAGCCGAAGCGACGATCGCGTTCGAACTCGACGAGACCAGCGCCATCGACCGGGTCAACCGCTGGGCCGGCCAGCCGCTGCCGATCACCGCGACCGCCCATTTCGAAGGCCGCCTGCATGTGCGGCTGTCCGGCGCGCGGCCGGCGGTGTCCGCCGCGCTCGCGAAACTCGGCGGCGATGTCGTCGATGGGGGTCTGGCTTTCTGGTCGGCATTGCGCGATCAGCAACACGCGTTCTTCACGTCCGCACCCGTGCTGTGGCGGCTGTCGATCAAGCCGACGACGCCACCGCTGGCACTGGGCCCGACGCTGACCGAATGGAACGGCGGTCTGCGCTGGATCGCCGCCGATCTCGATCCGGAAGCGGCCCACGCGGCGGCCCGTCGCGCTGGCGGACACGCGACGCTGTATCGCGGCGGCCGACCGGCCGCCGGCATCCAGCGGCTCGAACCGGGCGTGCTGGCGCTGCACCAGCGATTGAAGTCCGCCCTGGATCCGAACAGCCTGTTCGGTCCGCACCGCATCCACCCCGATTTCTGAACCGAGCCCGCAGTGGAAACCCATCTCGCCGACTTCATCAAGGACACGCCCGAAGGCCGTGAAGCCGAGGAGATCCTGCGCCGCTGCGTGCATTGCGGCTTCTGCACGGCAACCTGTCCGACCTATCAGCTGCTCGGCGACGAGCTCGATGGTCCGCGCGGTCGCATCTACCTGATCAAGCAGGTGCTGGAAGGCACCCGCGCGACCGAAACGACGCAACTGCATCTGGACCGCTGCCTCACGTGCCGTTCGTGCGAAACGACCTGTCCTTCCGGTGTCGAGTACGGCAAGCTGGTCGACATCGGCCGCAAGGTCGTCGAGGATCAGGTCGGCCGCGGGGCGCTGGACGGATTGAAGCGCAAGGCGCTGTCCACGGTGCTGCCGAATCCGTCTCTGTTCACGCCGGCACTGGCTGCGGGGCGCCTCGCCGGCGCGCTGCTGCCGGAAGCGCTGCGCAAGAAGATTCCCGCAGCGCAGCCCGCATCGCAATGGCCGGCGGCGCGCCATGCCCGCCGCATGGTGGTGCTCGACGGCTGTGTGCAACCATCGCTGGCGCCGAACATCAATGCGGCGGCCGCGCGGGTGCTCGATCGCATCGGAGTGTCGTTGATCAAGGCCGAACGCGCCGGTTGTTGCGGGGCCGTCGCATTCCATCTGAACTATCAGGACGACGGTCGCGACGCGATGCGCCGCAACGTCGATGCGTGGACCCCGCTGCTCGACAGCGGCGTCGAACGTATCGCGATCACCGCCAGCGGTTGCGGCTCGACAGTCAAGGAATATGGCCACCTGTTGCAGCAGGATCCCGGCTACGCCACGAAGGCGCAGCGCATCTCGGCGGCGACGCTCGACTTGTCGGAGATCCTCGAAACCGAAAGCGAACGGCTCGTGCCGATGCTGGAACGTGCGGCCGCCGGCAAGAGCCGCCGCCCGATCGCCTATCACGCGCCGTGCTCGCTGCAGCATGGTCAGCAGATCCGCGGCAAGGCCGAAGCGTTGCTGATCGCCGCCGGCTTCGATCTGACCCCGGTGCCTGATGGTCACCTGTGCTGCGGTTCCGCCGGCACCTATTCACTGCTGCAGCCG
>JAHCKV010000599.1 GCA_026125595.1 Burkholderiales bacterium
GCGCCGCCGGACAATTCGAATCCGGCCGTCGGCAGTTCGAAACCGATGGGCAGCGATTCCGAGAAGCCGGGCTTGAACGTCAGATCGAAGCGCAGGATGTTCGTCGCGCCGTCGCGGACGAGCTTCAGTACCAGCAGATCGCTGGTGGCCGGAATGTTGAACGCTTCCTTCAATTTCTGTTCGAGGAACTGCACCGTCGCAGCTGGATTCGATTCCACCTGGTCGAGCGCGGCGGCGAACTCGTCGGCATAGGCCAACATGTCGTTGACGCTGACATTGATCAGCGGGATCTTCTCGTTCAGGAAACCGAATTCCTCGAACTGGTTCAGGAAATCCACCAGCCCCCGCAGGCCGGCCAGGATATCGGCGAACCCGATGTCGTCGAAGTTCGCGAGATCTTCGAAACCGGACGTCGTGACGCGCACCGACGGCGCCAGCGCCGTGACCGCCGTCACACCGGTGATGGTGCCGGCCGGGATCGCGTCGAACACGGTGATCGTCGTGCGATCGGTGCCCGCGTCGTAGCTCAACGCGTCGATCTTCGTCGCGTGGCTGGCGGCGCCGACGGCGAGCGTCAGGTCGGAGCCGCGCTGCAGATCGTCGCGGCGGTCGCCGGACACCGTGAACGTCGTGTCGTTGACGCGGATGCCGGCACCGAGCGCGACCGAATCCGGACGCGTGTCGAAGATGTCGCCGAGGTTCAACAACTGCACGAGCACGGTCGGCTCGTTGCCGGTTTCGATCAGACCGAACGACGGCTCCAGGTTCACGCCCAGTTCCAGCTGGCCGCCGCCGGTGATCTCCGGCGGATCGATCAGATTGCCGATATCGCCCAGGCTCTCGAACAACTCCTTCAGCGTGATCCGGCCGTCCGGCGCAGTCTGGTCCGGATCCTTCAGCGCGATCTTCACGGAGCCTTCCAGCTCGGCATCCCCTTCCAGCGACACGCCGACGAAGCCGAAGTTGGCACCCAGCGAAAGGCCGGTGGGTGTGTCGACGCTGAAGCTGGCTTCGGCCGACGCTTCCTGGATGAACAGCCGGTCGAGCAGGTCGACGCCGCCCAGCGGGCCGCTGTCGAACCGGAAGTCCTTCACTTCGTCCGGATCGTCGGGATCGTTGACGTCGGCGCCGAGGATGCCCAGCAGGTTGGCCGCAAACGAGCCGATCGCGTTCTCGATCTTGAACACACCGGTGCCGGAACCCGTGTTGTCGATCAGCCGCAACCGCGTGTTGTCGTCGATGTACTGAACGTCGATGGTGTTCGACGTCTGCGCCTTGATCGCGTTGATCACGTCGCCGAGCGTCGCGTCGTTGCCGAGCGCGTCGAACGACACGGCGTAGCGCGTGCCGTTGCGCGACGTGATGATGATGTCGGCGCCGCTCCCGGTGTTGCTGGCGGCAAGACCCAGTTCGGTGACGGTCGGACTGCCCGCCGCCGCGGTGATGCTGAAGCTGGTCGTGCCCGGCGTCTTGGCCGTGAACAGCAGCTTGCGCCCCTGGGAGCCGACGACGATCTGGTCGCGCAGCACGTTGACGCCGCCGACCACGGCGTCGTCGATGGCCTTCTGCACGTCGACGACGATGTCGAGAATGTTGCGGTTCGGATCCGTGTCGATCTTCGGGATGATCACGTCGACCGGCGAACCACCGTTGACCGTGTTCATCGTCACCTGGAATGCAGCGGATCCCGACAGGCGGCCCACGAGGCCGGCGACCTCGCCACTGGCGCGGATCCGCAGCGGACCGCCTTCGACGGACGCGGCCGTCTGGCTCGCGGAGAAGCCCATGCCCAGTACGGTCGGCGTGCCGTTCTGCGCCGTCAGCACCAGACTGGTTACGCCGCCGAGCGCATTCAGCACGACCCGGTTCGTGGTCGCGTCCTTCACCGCCTGCACCTGGGACGCCAGACCGGCCGTCGCCAGCGCGGCGTTGATGTCGGCCACCAGATCATTGACGGTCTGGTTCGTCGTCGTCGTGCTCTGCAACACGATGACCTCGACGTCGGCGCCGCCGTTGACGGCGAGCTTGAACTTCGCGTCATCGGACAACTGGCCGTAGACGACCTTCACGTCGTTCGGCGCCGCGATCACGAGATCCTTGTTGAAGGTGATGGCGCCGTCCTTCAACGAGGACAGCGGCGTGCCGTTCGTCAGGGCGACGCCGCCTTCGTTGCCGAGGTAGATGCCGAGCTTCAGGTTCAGCGCGCCATCGCCGGTGAGGCGCACGGAGCTGTCGCTGGTGATGTCCGCGAAATCGCCCAGGTCGATGCTGAAATCCAGCGGCACGTCCAGCGTGCCGAAGGTATCGGCCAGCGACAGATCGATGATGATCGACTCGGACGCTTCGTCCCAGGTCACGA
>JAHCKV010000006.1 GCA_026125595.1 Burkholderiales bacterium
ATGCCGCCGATGTACAACTGGCCCGGTACCCACGGCGGGCAGGGGTTCAGATCGTCGTCGAGCACATACCACTGCTGATTCGTCAGCGGTCGGCCGTACGGAATGCTGCGCCACGCCGGATCGACGGCCTCGATCGGATAGTCGATGGACCAGATGGATGCCTCGGTCGCGCCGCCCAGGCTGATGACACGGGCATCAGGAAAGGCGCGGCCGATGGCGTCCGGCAACGACAACGGAATCCAGTCGCCGCTCAGCATCACGACACGCAGCGCATCCGCATGGTCCGCCGGTACGGTCGCAGTCAGCAGCAATTGCATCAGCGCCGGTACCGAATTCCAAACGGTGACGCGATGGCTGCGCAGTCGTTCGCGCCAGTGGGCCGGTTGCTGCAATTGATCCGCGGCGGGCAGCACCAGTGTGGCGCCGGCGGCGAACGTGCCGAACAGGTCGTAGACCGACAGGTCGAAGCTGAGCGACGACAGTCCGAAGATCCGGTCGTCGGCGCCAATGCCGTAGCGGTGGTTGATGTCGAGCACCGTGTTGACGGCACCGCGGTGGTCGATCATCACGCCCTTGGGCACGCCGGTCGAGCCGGACGTGTAGATCACGTACGCGAGATCGGTTGCCCGCTGGACCGGTGCCGGATCGGTATCGGCGTTGTCATCGGTCTCGGATGCAACGGCCGGGTCGGCCACCGGCAGCGGCGCAATGCGGATCGATTCGACCGTTACCGGCCAGTCGATCGTGCAATCGGCGCGGCGCAGCACGATGCGCGCTTCGGCGTCCGCCAGCAGTTCGTCGCGTCGCGCCCGCGGCAATGCCGGATCGATCGGCACGTAGGCCGCACCGGCGGTCAGGATGCCCAGCGTCGCCACGGCCTGCTGCCAGCCCTTCGGCATCGCAACGGCCACCAGCGTGCCGGGTGCCACACCGGCCTGCTGCAGCCGCCGGGTCAGGTGTCGCACTTCCCGGGCGAGTTCGCGATAGGTCAGCGTGCGGTCGGCCGCGATGACGGCCGGATGATCGGGCCGGATGCGCGCGCTGCGGAAGAACAGCGTCTGCAGCAACGGGCACGGGCCGTCGAACAGCGCAGACCGCGTCGCGTTGTACGCCGGCAGGTAGTCGCCGTCGTGGGCCGGCCGACGGCGACGCCACGCAGCGTCGTCATTGGCGAGGGCGCGCAGCCGTTGCGCGTGGCGGGCGACCATCGCGTCGAGCACGCCGTCCGGGAACAGCGCGTCGATGGCATCCCAGTTGTAGTGCAGGGCGCCGTCGACTTCCGAGACCTGGTGATCCAGGTACACCTGCGAGGTCTGGCTCACGCTGTAGACGATATCCGTGTTCCAGTCGCGCGGGCCGCTCGGCGTCGCCGTCTGGTTCAGCGTGCTGGTGAAGACCACCGGCATCAGTGCGCCACCGCTGCGCTGCTGGCGACGGGCCAGATCCCGCTGTACCTGCACGCCGCCGACCGCCCGGTGCTCGAGGTCGTCCCACAACTGTGCCTGCAACCGTCGCGCCCGCGTCGCGAACGGTTCGGTGCCGCGCTCGTGCACGGCCAGCAGCAGCGATGCCGTGAAATCGCCGACCAGCCGGTTGACGTCGGGGTGCAGCGGATACCGGTTGAACAGGGTCAGGTTCAGCGTGAAGTCGGGACGGCGGGCATAGCCGGCCAGTGTCTCCGCGAACACCGCGAGGGCGATGCCCGACGGTGTCAGGCCCGCGCGCTGCGCACGATCCTTCAGCCGTTGCCAGTCGGCCGCGGGCAGTCGACCGCCGCGGCGGACGAAGCGGGGCGCCGCGATCTGCGACGGCGCCATCGTCAGCGGCAGTTCCGGTGCCGGCGGCAGATCGTCGAGACGACGCTGCCAGTAGTCGACCGCACGTTGGTGTTCGGCGGATGCGGTGAAGGCCTGCTCGGCGAGCACGTAGTCGCGGAAGCTCGCTTCCAGCGGCGCCAGCGTCGCGCCTTGCAGCAACTGCGCGAGTTCCCGGCCGAGCAGCTGGAAGCTCCACGCATCGCCGATCAGCACGTCGAAGCTCAGGTGGAACCGGATCCGGCCGTCGCCGAGGTCGGTAGCTTCGACCTGGAACAGCGGCCAGCGCTGCGGATCGAACACCTGATGGGACAGTCGCTCGCGGATCGTCTGCAGTTGCGCATCGCGATCCGCCGCGGCGTCCAACGCATGGACTGCGATGCGGACCGGCGGCACATCGGCCAGGATGCGCTGTTGCCCGTCCGGGGTGACGATCGCGCGCAGCATGTCGTGGCGGTCGATCAACTGACGCAGCGCGTGCTCGACGGCGTCGATCGCGAGGCCGCCCACGTCGATCTCGCGATAGCCGTGGGTGCCGATGTTGCCCAGTTCGAATGCGGCGTTGCGACCGACGAGATAGGCTTGC
The DNA here is from genome assembly GCA_026125595.1 of Burkholderiales bacterium. Classification (GTDB taxonomy): domain Bacteria; phylum Pseudomonadota; class Gammaproteobacteria; order Burkholderiales. The sequence continues at coordinate 2,401 of JAHCKV010000006.1, forward strand.
TGGATGTCGGTCAGCGGGAATGGTGCGTGGCGCGCTGCCGGATCGGACCGCAGCGGCCCGCGGACGGTCGTTGTCGATGTTCCGGACGCGTTCGTTCGATCGACTTCCACGGCGAGCTGCGCGATGGTCGGGGCGTGGAACAGCAGGCGCAGCGGCACGGTACGCCCCAACGTCTGCTCGATGCGCGCGACGATCTCGATGGCCAGCAACGAATGGCCGCCCAGTTCGAAGAAATTGTCGTCGACACCGACCGGCGCCGCGGCGTCCCGCCGCAGCACGTCGCGCCAGATCGCGGCCAGCGCCTGTTCCGTGGCGTTGCGCGGTGCGACGGGTGTGGCGGCCGCCACGGGTTCATCGTCGGCCGACGACAGCGCGCGCCGGTCGATCTTGCCGTTCGGCAACCGCGGCAGGCGATCCGTCACGTGCAGCCGCGTCGGCACCAGGTATATCGGCAGCCGCTGTTGCAGGAACGTGCGCAGCCGTGCCGCTGCGGCGTGATTGCCGTCGTCGGTGTCCATTTCCACGTGGGCGACCAGTTGCAGATCGGTGCCGCGCACCGGCTGCGCGACCACGATCGCTTCGCGGACCGACGGGTGCTGCCGCAGCACCGTCTCGGTCTCACCGGTCTCGATCCGGAAGCCGCGGATCTTCACCTGATGGTCGGCGCGGCCGAGGAACTCCAGCGTGCCGTCGGGCAATCGCCGCACGCGATCGCCGGTGCGGTACAACCGCGGCGAGCGTCGATCGAACGGGTTCGGCACGAATCCCGCGGCCGTCAGATCGGGACGCGCGAGGTAGCCGCGGGCCAGACCCGCACCACCGAGCAGCAGTTCGCCGGCAACGCCGACGGGCACCAGATGGCCCGTTGCATCGACGACGTAGGCCTGCGTGTTGGCGATCGGCACGCCGATGGGCACGCGCGTCAGCGGTGCCGCGGCCGGTCGGTCGACATCGAAGCAGGCGACCGTGGAATAGGTCGTGTCCTCCGACGGCCCGTAGAGGTTGTAGACCCGCTGCACGTGCGGAATCCGGCGCAGCCGTTCGATGAGATCGGGCGGCAGCGCCTCGCCGGCCAGATTGACCGTGCGCACCGAAGCCGGCAGTGCCGCGATGCTCAGCAGTTGAGTCAGCACGCTGGGCACCGTGTTGATCAGCGTCACGCCGACCGTTGCCGGCAGCCGCGGCAGCGCCAGCAGGTTCTCGGCGATCACCACGCGGCCGCCCCACGCGAGCGGCACGAAGATCTCGAACACCGACAGATCGAAGCAGATCGACGTCGCGGCCAGCATGCCGGCCAGATCGGCATCGCCGTACGTTTCCCGTGCCCAGTGCAGCATCGTCACCGCGTTGCGGTGCTCGATCGCGACGCCCTTGGGTCGGCCGGTGGAGCCGGACGTGTAGATGACGTAGGCCAGGTGCTGCGGTCCGCTCCGCCGCACCGGGTTGGTCTCCGGCGCGACGGTGCCGGCCGGATCGCCGACCGTGACCGTGCGCAGGCCCGGCCGCGACGCCAGCAGCGGTGACAGTGGCGTCGATGCCCGATCGGTCAGCAGCACGTCGATGCCGGCGTCCTCGACGATGAATTCCAGGCGCGCGGCCGGATAGTCCGGATCCAGCGGAACGTAAGCGGCGCCGGCTTTCAGGATCGCGAGCAGCCCGACGATCAATCGCGGTGAACGGGGCATGCAGATGCCGACCGGACCCTCGCGCCCGGCACCCATGGCGATCAATTCGTGCGCCAGCCGGCTGGCCTGCAGGTCCAGTTCGCGATACGTGAGGCTGTGCGCGCCGTCGGTCACGGCGACGGCATCCGGCATCGCCGCCGCCTGACGCTCGAACAGTCCGTGCAGCGTCCCATCGGTCGGATAGTCGCGGGCCGTGCGGTCGTTCCAGCCGTCGGTCAGCCAGTGCCGTTCGGTTTCGGTCAGCAGCGGCAGGTCGCGGATCGGGCAGGCCGGGTCGGCGACGATGCCGGTCAGCAGCACTTCGAAATGTCCGACCATCCGTTCGATCGTCGCGCGGTCGAACAGATCGCTGCGATACTCCACCTGCCCGCGAATGCCGTCCGGCGTGTCCTGCAGGTTGAAGCGCAGTTCGTACTTGGTCCGCGTTTCGTCGGCGGTCTCGCGCGTCAGCGTCAGGCCGTCGAGTTGCACCGGCTTCACCGTGGCCTGCTGCAGATCGAACTTCGCCTGGAACAGCGGCATCATCTGGTCGAGATGCCGTTCCGGATTCAGCAGCTCCACCAGTTTCTCGAACGGCAGCGCCTGGTGGGCGAGGGCGTCCAGCACGACCTGCCGCACGCGCGACAGCAACGCCTCGAACGGCGGATTGCCACCGAGATCGGTGCGCAGCACCAGCGTGTTGACCAGCAGGCCGATCAGGTTCTCGGTCTCGACCCGTTCCCGGTTCGCGATATCGCTGCCGACCACGATGTCGGCACTGTCGGTGTAGCGATGCAACAGCACGTCGAACGTGGTGAGCAGCACCGCGAACAGCGTCGCCTGGTGTTGCTGCGCCAACGCCGCGACGGCTTTCGACAGCGACGGCGACAGCGCGATCGGCACCTGCGCACCGGCGTCGCCCGCGATGACCGGCCGCGGCCGGTCGAACGGCAGATCGAGCCGTGGCAGATCGCCGGCCAGTTGCGTCGTCCAGTAGTCGGTCAGTCGTTGCAGCGCATCGCCGGTCAATTGTTCGCGTTGCCACGACGCCCAGTCCGCGTACTGGATCGGCAACGGCGCCAGCGGTGACGATTGGCCCCGCGTGTACGCGCGGTACAGCACCGTCAGTTCGCGCAGGAACACCATCACCGACCAGCGGTCGCTGACGATGTGATGCGTGGCCAGTACCAGCAGATGCGTGTCGGCGGCCAGTTGCAGCAGCGCTGCACGCAGTGGCACGCGGGTCAGGTCGAACGGCGTGCGCGTCAGGTGTTCGATGCGTTCGCGAGCGGCGACCTCCGGATCCGCTTCGCCGCGCAGGTCGATGGATGCGAGACGGTCGGCCCGGGCCGCTTCGACGATCTGGGCCGGCTGCCGGCCACTGGTCGCAGCGAAGCGTGTACGCAGCGTTTCGTGCCGCTCGACCAGCGTGTCGATGCAGCGCGCGAGCGCACGGATATCGAGCGGGCCTTGCAGGCGCAGCACGCTCGCGACGTTGTAGGCGGTGCTGTCCGGTTCCAGTTGCTGCACGAACCAGAGTCGCTGCTGCGCGAACGACAGCGGGGCCGGACCTCGATCGGCCCGCGGTGGAATGCGCTCGGGCAAAGCCGCGTCCAGCCCTTTCTCGGCCAGCTTGCGTTCCAGCAGTGCGCGGCGTTCGGGCGAAAGCCGGGCGAGTTGTTCGTAGAAATTCATCGGTTTCATTCGGTGAGCTGGCGCTCGATGTCGTCGTTGGACAGCGATTGCACTTCGGCCAGCAGGGCCGCCATCGCGTCCATCTGTCCGGCATCCGGCAACTGCGCGGCGACCAGTGTCGCGATGCCGGCGACGGTCGGTGTGCCGTCGAGCAGTTCGCGCAGTTCGAGATGGACAGGGAATGCCTGGCGCAGCCGGCCGATGGCCTGGATCGCCAGCAGCGAATGGCCGCCGAGATCGAAGAAGCTGTCGTGCACGCCGACGCGGTCGACGCGCAGCAGGTCCTGCCAGATGTCGGCGATGGTGCGTTCGATGTCGTTGCGCGGCGCCAGATACGCCGTCGTCAGGTCGGGTCGCCCGTAGCCGTCGCCCCGGGTGGTCGAGTCGACACGCGGCTGCGGTGTGCCGTGCACCCACTGGTCGCGACGGACGCGCAGATCGGCCTTCGATACGGCGACGACGCCGGGCGCGGTCAGTGCGAGGATGCGCTCGGTCAGCGTCCAGATGTCGTCCGGGGTCAGCGCGAACTCGGCGAGACTCGCGCCGCGGCCGTGGGAACCCGACGGCATATCGGCGGCGTCGCCGGTGGCGGTGTCCCAGTTCACTGCGTACCACGCGACGGCGCTCGACGCGGCCTGCGCGGCGACGAACGCATCGACCCAATGGTTGGCGGCCGCGTAGGGCGCGAGTCCGATGCCGCCCAGCACCGACGACAGCGACGCCTGCACGCAGCAGAACGCCGGCGCGTGCGACTCGATCGCCGGCGCCAACTGCTGCAGGAACCGGATCTTCGTGCGTCGGTTGTAGTGCCAGTGCGCCGGCTGCAGCAATGACAGTGGCGCGGCGGCGTGCTCGTTCGTCGTCGGCGTGCTGCAGAACACGCCGTCGATCGGACCGCCTTCCGCCGCCGCGTCGAGCGCCGCGCGCAGCGAACCGGCCGCGTCGATGTCCGCTTCGAGTGCGACGAGCGTCGCACCACCGGCACGGCACTGGTCGATCAACTCCGGCGGCACCGGTGCCGGCGGTACCGACGCGGCAATCAACACCAGCCGGCGCGCCGGATCCCGCGCCAGCGCGCGGGCCCAGATGCCGCCGAGGCCGCGCGTGAAGTCGCCGATGACCACATAGGTGCCGGCCTTGCGGATGCCGGGTGCGCCGGCGGTGCGGCGGGCCGGCACGGGCGGCAACGACAGCGTGTGGTAGTCGAGTTGCCAGCGATGACGGCCGCGCCACGCGACGACGGGCGGCGCATCGGCGGCGCGCAGTTCCGCCCATAGCGCCCCGTCCGGTTCGCGGGGATCGGTGGCCGGCGGCAGATCGATCAACCGGCATCCGAGCTGTGGATGTTCCTGATTCGTTACCTGACACAGCCCGTGTACGACGGCCTGCCATGGATCGACGGTTTCGTAGCCCAGCACCTCGCAGGCGCCGCGCGTGACGACCGAGATCTGCACCGCCATGGTCGACCCGGACTGTGCCGTCACCAGCGCCAGCAACGCTCGGAAGTGGCGTGGTTCGGTTTCGGTCGCCGATCGAGATTGCGCAGATCGACGATGCGGGTCGGCGACAGTTCGCGCGCCGCCAGCGCGGTGCGCAGTTCGCGAAACTGATCGACGCGCAGCGGGTCGAGTCCGAATTCACGATAGTCGCGTTGCGCGAACGCGGTGGCCTCGACGACGGTCAGCACGTCATAGCCGGCCCGCTCGATCTGCCGGGCCAGCGCGCGGCCGACGCCGGTGGCATCCAGCAACAGCAACCAGTTCTGTCGTTCCGCAACGGAGGCCGTTCCGGTCGGGATCGAGCGGCGCTGCCAGGCCGGTGCCCAGACCTGTCGCGCGCGATTGCCGGCGTCGCGTGCGCCGGCGCGTCGTCTGCGGACGGGACACCGGAATCCACCCAGTACCGTTGCCGTTCGGAACGGATAGCTGGGCAGCGTGGCACGGCGCCGCGAATCCGCGGCGCGCTGCAGCGCGGACCAGTCCATCGGGGCACCCCAGGCCCACCACTGACCGGCCGCGGCCAGCAGCGCGGTTCCATGGGCCGCGTCGTCGGCGGCCGCCGGAACCGAATGCAATGACGCGCGGCGCGCTGCCATCGGCATGGCGTTGTTAAAACAGACCAAGCCGGCCAGCACGTACGGACCGATCTCCCAGAAACATCGGATCGGGCAATTGCAGCAGCGTCCGCACGCCATCGGCGAACTGCACCGGCGCGCGCAGTTGCCGCGCCCAGTAGCGTGGATCGACCGCTTGTCGTCGGTGATCCACGTGCCGGTCACATTGGACACGAACGGCATCTTCGGCGACTGGAAGCATCGCCGTCCAGCCGCGGCGAACTGATCGGCGGCGGCCTGCATCGACATGCTGTGGAAGCCGTGCGAGGTCCGCAGCGGTCGGCATGCCATGCCGGCGGCGCCGAGGTCGGTGCCGAGCGCCTCGACGGCAGCGGCGGACCCGGCCACCACCACCATCGCCGGTGCGTTGACGGCGGCGATCCGATGTCGTGCCGCAGCCACGGCGCCAGCGCGTCCGGCGCTGCGTTCACCGCCAGCATCGCGCCCCGCGGCATCGCCTGCATCAGCCGGCCCCGCAGGGCGACCAGGCGCAGCGCCGTCTCCAGATCGAACACGTCGGCCACGCACGCCGCGACGTACTCGCCGAGGCTGTGACCGAGCATGGCGCGCGGCAGTCCGGCGAGCGATTTCCACCATTGCGCCAGCGCGTACTCGAACGCGAACAATGCCGGTTGCGTCCGCGCGGTTTCGTCGAGACCCGCCGCGGCTTCGTCGCACAGCAGATTGATCAGGCCGCCGTCGATCTGGTCGCCGAGCAGCGTCGCGCAGTGATCCAGCGCGGCGCGGAACACCGGCTGCCGTCGATACAACGCCCGTGCCATGGCCGGATACTGGCTGCCCTGGCCGGTGAACAACCAGACCGGCGACGGTGCGGCGGCCGCGGTCGACCGGATGGGCCAGGGATCGGCGCGCAGCCGGCGCGACGCAGTTTCGGCGGTGTCGACGACGAGCGCGGCGCGATGCTCGAACTCGCGCCGACCCGACTGCAAAGTGTGCGCAACGTCGGCCAGTGCGATGCCGGGTGTCGCGTCCAGATGGTCCGCCAGACGGCCGGCTGCCTGTCGCAGCGCCGCCGGGCTGCGGGCGGACAACACCAGCAACTCGGGCCCGGTCCCGGCCACCTGGGCCGCGGGCATCGGTGCCTGTTCGACGATGACGTGTGCATTGGTGCCGCCGATGAGAACGAGCTGGACGCCGGCCCCGTCGCAGCGGCGTGGTCCACTCGGCGAGCGTCGCGTTGACGCGGAACTGCTCGCCGCGAAATCGATCTGCGGATTCGCTGCCGAAGTGCAGCGATCGCCGGCACTGCCGATGCTTCAGCGCGAGGACGGTCTGATCAGGCTCGCGATGCCGGCAGCGGCGTCGAGGTGCCCGATGTCTGTCTGGACTGAGCCGATCGCGCAGAAGCCGCGCCGCACGCCCTGCGCGCCGAAGGCCCGCGTCAGCGCCGCGACCTCGATCGGGTCGCCGAGTCGCGTGCCGGTGCCGTGGGCCTCGATGTACGAGATGCTGTCCGCCGATACCGCCGCCATCGCCAGCGCGGCCTGGATCATCGCGGCTTGCGCATCGACGCTCGGCGCGGTGTAGCTCACCTTCGCCGCACCGTCGTTGTTGATCGCGGAGCCCTTGATCACCGCGTCGATGCTGTCGCCGTCCGCCAGCGCATCCGCCAGGCGCTTCAGCACGACGATGCCGACGCCGTTGCCGGCGACCGTGCCGGCGGCACGGGCATCGAACGCGCGGGCAATGGCCGTCCGGCGAATAGATGCCGCCGTCCTGCACACGGTAGCCGATCTGCCGCGGCTACCGCGACACCGCCGGCGAGGGCCATGTCGCAGTCACTGCCGAGCAGACTCTGGCAGGCCAGATGCACGGCGACCAGCGATGACGAGCAGGCGGTCTGCACGTCGATGCTCGGCCCGGTCAGGCCGAGCTTGTACGACACGCGGGTGGTCAGAAGTCCTTGTCGTTGGCGATGAACAGCTCATAGGGGCTGACGGTTTCGCGCGTACGCGGATTGGCCGACCAGTTGAACAGATAGCCGTTCATGCCGGCGCTCACCGAACACGCCGCCGACGCTGCCGCGATAGCGCCGGGCGTCGCAGCCGGCCGTCTCCAGCGCTTCCCACGCGCATTCGAGGAACAGCCGCTGCTGCGGATCGAGGATCTCCGCTTCGCGCGGGCTGTAAGCCGAAGAAGCCGGCGTCGAACTGATCGACCCCGTCGAGCACGGCACCGACCTTGCGATACTGCGGATCGGCCAGCGTCGCTGCGTCGACGCCCTCGGCACGCAGCCTGCGTCGTCGAGCGGACCGATCGACTCGCGGCCGTCGACCGTGTTGCGCCAGAACGCGTCGAGCGTAGCGGCACCGGGGAACCGACCGGCCATGCCGATCACGGCGATCTCGAGACCGGTGTCGTGGCGGCCGTCGATTCCGGCCACCGGCGCGATGTCGTTCATCGGGTCCGTGCCTGCTGTTCGCGACGCTGCTGCAGGCGCTGCCGGCCGGCGGCGAGCTGCGTGGTCCGCTGCGCCGCGGGCGCGTCGGTATCGACGACCGATGCGCGTCGCTGTTCGAGATGGGTGGCAAGGCTCGCCACCGTCGGATGGCGGAACAGGTCCACCAGCGAAACGTCCAGCTGCAACGTGTGCCGCAGCCGGCTCTGCACGTTGACGACCAGCAGCGAATGGCCACCGACTTCGAAGAAATGATCGTGCAGCCCGACGGCGTCGTTCTTCAGCGTGTCCCGCCAGATCGACAGCAGCGTGTGCTCCAGCGGCGTCGTCGGTACGGCGCCCGCCGCGGACGGGGCGAGCACCAGCGGTCGCAATGCCCGCCGGTCGATCTTGCCGTTCGGCGTCAGTGGCAACGCCGGCAACACGTGGTAGGCGGCGGGCACCATGTACGGTGGCACGAGGGAAGCGACGTGGGCGCGCAGCCGCGCGGAGCGTTGCGCCGGATCCGCTTCGACGCCGGTCGTCAGCGTCACGTAGGCGACCAGCCGCGCATCGGCCGGGTCATCGCCCTGGACGGCCGCGACTGCCTGCGCGATCTCGGGATGCTGCTTCAGTACCGCTTCGATCTCTTCCAGTTCGATTCGATGACCGCGCAGCTTGGTCTGATGATCGTAGCGGCCGAGAAAATCGAGCGTGCCGTCGTCGCGCCAGCGCACGCGATCGCCGGTGCGGTACAGCCGCGGCGATGCCGTCAGGGTTCCGCTCGCATCGGCGTCATCGGTGGCGGCCGTCGGCGTTGCGATGAATTTCGCCGCCGTCAGGTCCGGCAGGCCGTGGTAGCCCGGACTCAATCCCAGGCCGCCGATGCACAACTCGCCGGGCACGCCGCAGGGCACGGGCCGGCGCATCGAATCGAGCACGAGGAAACGGGTGTTGTCGAGCGGATGCCCGATCGGCGCCGTGCCGCGACCGAGCCGCTCCGGGGTGATGCGCAACGCCGCTGACCAGATCGTCGTTTCGGTCGGCCCGTACACGTTCCACAACGCACGGCCGAAGTTCAGCAGTCGACGGGCGAGGGCGTCGTCGAGGGCTTCGCCGCCGCACAACAGGGTCAGTCCGGCGCGGCCGGTCCAGCCGGCTTGGTCCAGCATGCGCCACGTGGCCGGCGTGGCCTGCAGCATCGTGATGCCATGGGCATCGATCCGTTCCATCAGCCGGCCGGCATCGCGGACATCGGCGTCATCGGCGAGCACGAGCGTCGCGCCGCCGACCAGCGGCAGAAGGATTTCCAGCGCGGCGATGTCGAACGACAGCGTCGTGACGGCGAGCCAGCGATCGGCGGGGTCGATGCCGATCCGGCGTTCCATCGCCTGCAGCAGGTTGGCCAGATTGCCATGGGTGATGGTCACGCCCTTGGGTACGCCGGAACTGCCGCTCGTGTAGATCAGGTACGCGGGATCGTCCGCCGTCGCCGGGATGCCGGGGTCGCGCGCCGGGCACGCCGCGATCGCGGGCGCATCGGCGTCGAGATCGATCCGTTCGCCGTTCCAGCCGGCCAGTGTGTCGCGGGTGCCGGCGTGCACCAGCAGGGCCGCGATGCCGGCATCGTCGACCATGTGCCGCAACCGGCTGGCCGGATAGCCGGCGTCCAGCGGCACATAGGCCGCACCGGCCCGCAGGATCGCGACCAGCGCCATCGGCATCGCGCGACTGCGGTCCACACAGAGTCCGACGCGGCTGCCGGGGCCGATGCCGCGGGCCATCAGATGGTGCGCGAGCCGGTTGGCCGCTGCGTCGAGCGCGGCGTAGTCACACGATCCCCGCGCATCGGTGACGGCCACGGCGTCGGGCGAGCGCCGTGCTCGTTCGGCGATCCGGCCTGGCGCCGTCCACGCCGGTGCGGGGTAGCACGTGCGGTTCGGTTCGATCGTCAGTCGCCGCATCTGGGCCGGCGGCAACGTGTCGATCTCGCCGAGCGTCAGCGCCGGGTGATCGCAGAACCGCTGCAGCAGATGCTCGAGATGTTCCAGCAGCCGGGGGACGGGTGCTGCGTCGATGCGCTCGGCGTCGTACAGGATCTTCAGTTCCAGTTGCGTACCGCCGACCGCGAACAGGCTGATCGGGTAGTGGGTCTGTTCGACCACGTCGACCGCCTCCAGTCGCAACGTCGCAGCGTCGTCGTCGGCGCGCTGGCTCGGGTAGTTCTCGAACACGACAACGCTGTCGAACAGCGGTTGCCCCACCGGCAGCGGCGCGGTGGCGCGCACGTCGACCGGTGGCAGATGCTCATGCGGCAGTTGCCGCAGTTGCTGCTGCTGAAGGATCTGCAGCCACGCCGCGACTGGCCGAGTGGCATCGATGCGCACGCGCATCGGCAGCGTCGTGATGAACAGGCCGACGGTGCCGTGGGCATCGCGCAGCGCCGGCGGCCGTCCGGCGCGTGTCAGCCCGTACACGATGTCGGTGCTGTCGCCATAGCGACCCAGAACCAGCGCCCACGCGCCCTGGATCAGCGTACTGGTCGTCACGCGGTGAGTCCGCGCGAACGCGGTCAGTTCCCGCGTGAGATCGACCGGCAGCCGGCGGGTGTCGACGGCGAGGCGGGGCGGTGCGCCGCCGGCGCCGCGATCGATACCCAGTGGCGTCGGCGCGGTGAAGTCGTGCAGTTCGCTGCGCCAGTGGGCCAGCGCCGCAGCCCGGTCCTGTTGCTGCAGCCACACGATGTAGTCGCGATAGCGCGGCGCCGGCGGCAGTACAGCGGCGCTGCGACCTTCCAGCGCGGCGCGATAGCAGGGTATCCATTCGCGCAGCAACAACGGCAGCGACCAGCCGTCGAGCACGATATGGTGGTAGCTGCAGACGATGCGATGCCGATCGGCGTCGAGCCGGAACGCGTGCACGCGCATCAGCGGTGCCGCCGCGAGTTCGAAGCCGCGTCGGCGATCGGCCTGCAGCCAGGCATCCAGCGCCTGCATCTGTCCATCGGCGGTGCGATCGCGCCAGTCCGTCGACTCGCATGGAATGCGGACGCTGCGGCCCACGACCTGCACGGGCGCTTCGAGGCGGTCCCATGCGAACGCGGTCCGCAGTACGTCGTGCCGCTGCGCCAGCAGTTGCCACGCCTGCTCGAACGCGCCCGCATCGAGCTCGCCGCGCAGCGTGAACCCCAGCTGCACGACATAGACGCCCGACGCCGGCTCGTACAGGCTGTGGAACAGCATGCCGCGTTGGGTCGGTGCCAGCGGATAGATATCCTGGATCGCCGGATTCACGATCGCCGCACCCGGAGCTGTCGGAGGCCGCTATTTCGCAAAGGGGCAGCCTCCACCGTACCGCTGCTGCGGATCGATCGTCTCCCAGCGGCTGCGGCCGAACCGGTCGAGGATGTCGACGGCGCAGTCGCGGCCGGAGCGCAGGCTGCCGCCATCGCCGCCGCCGAACTTCTCGCAGACTTCCCGATGGGCAGACAGCATCGAGAAGAACGCCTGCACGAAGGCTTCGTGATCGGGCTGCAGCGCATCGGGCAACTGCGCCAATTGCGGGCTCAGCTGTTGCCACAGCCGCATCAGCCGCGAATGCTCCCACGACATCAGTCCGCTGAAGCTCGACGACTGCACGCCCGGCGGCGTCCTCGATACCCGGACGTCATCCTGGTAGGCCTCGCGACTGAAACTGCCGGCGAGCTGCATCGCCGCGCCGGATGCCCGCAGCAGCACCGCGGCGGTCCGCAGTTCCCGGGCCGCGGAGTCGACGAGGTCGAGCTGCAGCGCTTCCTGGAAGCGTCCGAGGCACAGGATCAGCCCCTGCACGTCGATGAAGAAGGCCCAGTGGAAACCCTGCCAGATGGCGCGGGCCGCGGGTGGCGGCGGTCCGTTCATCGACCGAGCACCTCGAGATCGAAAGTCCGGGCCAGCAGGTGCGCGTACACCCGCAGGCCCTCCTTCTGCAGTTCGACCTGGGCCGGGTCGAGCACCGCGACGCGTTCGCACAGCAGCACGAAGGACCGCGTCATCGTCAGCAGGCCGCGCGTCAGATTGACGGCGGGGGCCGCGGTCTGGACGTGGCGCAGGCCGAAGTAGCGGTCGTAGTCGTGCACTTCGTCCGGTGTCAGGTGTGTCGCCGTCATGGACGGCTGCAGCGGTTGCGCGTCGATGACCGGCAGCGCGGCGAGCGCCTGGTCCAGCTGCGTCAGCGCGGTGTCGCTCGACAGGTCGAGCGCCGTCAGCAGCATCCGCAGCGCGCCGTGCACCGCAGGCCGATGCGCGTCGCTCAGCGGCACGTGCGGTGCGAGCATCCACGGCGACAGCAGGTCGAGCGTCGCCGCCGCACCGGTGGATTCTGCGGGGCGATCGGTCGGCACGGCGGCAATGGGATCGAACATCGGGACAGGGCGACTACGCCTGGCCGTCCATCTGGCGGCGCAGGCTCAGCGGCCGCATGTCGGTCCAGACTTCCTTGATGTGGTCGAGGCATTCCTGCTTCGTGCCGCTCTTGCCCTCGGCCCGCCAGCCCCACGGGATCTCCTTGTAGTCGGGCCAGATGGAATAGCGTTCTTCGTCGCTGACGACGACGCGGAAGATCGGTTCGGAGGTGTCGGTCATGGTGTCGATTCGTGGATCAGGGTGGCTTCGTGCAATGCGACCAGACTGTCGCGGAAGGCGGTGAAGATCGTGTCGATGTCCGCGTCGGTGTGCGTGGTGCACAGGAATCCGCCGCGATCGCCGACGCGCAGATGGATGCCGCGGATCATCAGGTTGTAGGACAACAGCAGTTGCGCCAGCGGCGACAGTGCGCTCTGCGTCATGGCGACCGCGAAGAACGAACCGAAGCACGTGAAGCGCACGGGCAGTCGCGCGTCGCCGGTGAACGCGTTGAGCCGCGCGACCAGGGCCGCGGAGCGTGCGTTGAGACCGGCGTGCAGCGCGGGGCCGGCGGTCTTGATGGCCAGCAGTACCGCCTGTGCCGCCGCCAGTGCGAGCGGATGCCGGCAGAACGTACCGGCGAAGAAGGTTGTCGGCACGCGGGGCGCGGAATCGTCGCCGAACTGCCACGGTCCGCCGTCGATGTGGTCCATGAATCGCGCGCTGCCGGCGATGATCGACAGCGGCAGGCCGCCACCGGCGACCTTGCTGTACGTCGCAATGTCGGCGCGGACGCCGAAGTGCGCCTGCGCACCGCCGGCGTGGATCCGGAACCCGGTCACCATCTCGTCGAACACCAGCGCGACGCCGGTCTCCGCGGTGAGTCCGCGCAGCGCCTGCAGGAATTCGCGCGGCTGCAGTTCCGGGCAGCGGCTCTGCACCGGTTCCACCAGCACGGCCGCGATATCGCGGTGGTGGTCCTTCAGCGCGTCGAGCGACCGCGGATTGCCGTACTCCAGCACCATCACGTCCCGGGCGACCGACCGCGGAATGCCGGGCACCGCCGGCACCGCACCGGTCCGCATCCGCCCCTCCAGCAGCCGGGCGAGCGGGCGCAGCAGCGCACTGCGGCCGAGGCGAGCAATCAGCTTGCGGCGCGCGTACTCGCTGATCGGCGCGCGCATCAACGCCGCATCGTGGTGGCCGTGATAGGAATTGCTGAACACCGCGATGCGAGGGCGGCGCGTCGCGGTGCGGGCAATGCGGATCGCGGTCATCACCGCTTCGGTGCCGGTGTTGCTGAACGTCACGCGTTCGAGGCCCGTCAGTTCCGTGACCAGCGCGGCCACCGGGCCCGTCAGCGGGCTCTGCGGCCCCATCTGCATGCCTGCGGCCAGTTGCGCAGCGATCGCATCGCGGACGAACGGCGGGTTGTGGCCGAACAGGTTGGTGCCCAGACCGAGCAGGATGTCGACGTATTCGTTGCCGTCGACATCCCACAGCCGCGCGCCATCGGAGCGCGTCGCGACGATCGGGTAGCAGATCTCCTTGGTTTCCGGTGTGAAGTTGAACCCGATGGAACTCTTGTCCGCGAGGATCGGGCGGAACTGCGCGGCCGATCGCTTCGATCCGGCCGTGCGCCGGCCATGCCGGTCGATCAGCATCTGCAGGTGTTGCTGCACCGGCGGCAAGGTCGGGGCGTTCATCGCGACGCGTCCTTGATGCAGATGAAGTGCGCCGAGTGGTCTTCGTCGATGGCGCTGCCGCCGTCGATGGTTTCCAGTCGCACCGTGCCGAAGCCCGCGGTGCGCAGTGCCGCGCCGACGGCGGAAAGTTCGTGGCCGACCACCGGATAGTCGATGTCCTGCCGTGTCCAGCCGGGTTCGGCCAGCGCAAACCGCTGCAGCAGCGCCAGGCGCAATCCGATGAAGCGCGGCCGGCCGAGCAGCCGATACAGTGGTCGCTTCGCCGGCGCGAGCAACCGGGCACCGATCGACGGCCGCTGCGGCGAGCGGTGGATCGTCACGCGGAACGCGCCGCGACGGGACGCCGCGTCGTAGCGCGGCGTGATCATCCACGCATAGTGGTCCCGGATCTCGCCTTCGAGGGGGCGGCCACGCCACCAGCGGACCATCTGACGCGGGTGATTCAGATCGAACACGAAGATGCCACCGGCGTGCAGCGCGGCATGTACGCGCGCGAACACCGCAGCGAGATCGTCCGCCGTGTCGATGTGATTCAACGACGCGCTGGTGCAGAACACGCCATGGAAGCGGTCCGGCAGTTCGAAATGTCGCGCGTCCGCGAGCAGCGTCGTCGCGCCCGGCGCGTTGCGGCGCGCGCAGGCCAGCATCGCGGCGGAGTTGTCGAGGCCGGTGACGCGATAGCCGGCTGCCGCCAGCGGTTGCATCAGCAGGCCCGTGCCGCAGCACAGATCCAGCAGTTCCGCATCGGCGGGAATGTGCGGAAGCAACACCCGTTCGAGCAACTGTGACTGCGGGCGACTGTAGCCCGGCCCCACCGTCTCGTCGTAGAGCCAGGCCCATTCGTCGTAGACGGTGGCGGTTTCGCCGGCGAACGGTGCGCCGTCACCGATTGCGGCACCCCGCTTGCATCGATCCGTCGGGATGGGCATCGCTCAGGTCGCCACGATCGCCGGTGCCAGCGCGCCGGTGCGCTGCATGGCAGCGAGGTAGCGCGCGAACAACGCCGCATCCAGGGGCGGCACCGGGAACGACGCATCGCGCAGCAGCGACGTGGCCTGGACCGTGTCATAGGGCAGGGCGGCGCGAGCCGGTGCCGGCGCGGTGTCGTCGGCGCGTCCCTGGCGGGACGAGAACAGCGGCACCAGCGGATACAACGCGTGGTGCTGCTCTTCGCGCGCGATCCGGGTCAGCTCACGATGCCAGTCGGCGTACGACACGCGTTCGAGCCGATAGCCGGCTGCCGTGCAGGCGTCGAACAGCAGATCCGACGACGCGGGGCGCGGATGCAGCAAGTGGAACGTCCTGCCGCGGGCGGCGTCCTGCAGGGCCAGATGCACGACGGCTCGCGCGAGGTAGTCGACGGGCAGCAGATCGAGCGGCATCTCGCCCACCGGTGCCCGGCCGAGCTGCAGGTAGCCCTGCATCAACCGGTACAGGAAATCGTTGGTGTTGAACGCGCCGCTATCGCTGTCGCCCGCGACCGGTCCGGGACGGTAGATCGCGGTCGCGAGACCGCGGGCACGGGCTTCGGCCACCAGCAGTTCCGCGATCCATTTGCTGCGGTTGTAGCCGCCGGCCGGTTCCGGGAACTGCTGCAGCGGATCGTCTTCGAGAAAGCGCGCGCGCTGCGCCAGCTGCAGCGGAGGCAGCACACTGAGGCTCGACAGGTGATGGAACGCCTTGGCGCGTCCGGTGCAGGCCAGGCGCAGCATCTCCAACGTGCCTTGCACGTTCGGCGCCTTCAGCCGTTCGTACGGCAGCATGTGATGCACATGGGCACCGTTGTGGAAGACCGTGTCCACCGTGTCCGCCAGGGCTTGCCACGTGGCGGGGTCGAGTCCGAGACCGGGCAGTGCGAGATCGCCGACGACGGGATTCAGTCGCGCCGCGAAATCGTCACGCCACAACTGGTACGTTGCGAGGGTCTCGTGCAGCCGGCGCAATCCGTCCGGCGTGTTGTCGGCACGGACCAGGCAATGGAGTCGGGCGTTGGTCTGCACCAGCAGCTCGCGCAGCAGGAACGCGCCGACGAAGCCGGTGGCGCCGGACAGCAGGATGACCGACGCCGCCGCCAGCGGCGGTGCTGCGGATGACGACGGACGGATCGTATCGGGCAACAGCGCGTCTGCCGGCAGCGCAGCGGTGGCCGATGGCCGCCGCGCCGGATCGGCACCGCCTTGCAGCAACGCGACGATCGCCGGCTTCTGGGCCTTGATGCGTTCGGTCAGCTCGCCGTTCAACGTGCCGCGCGGTGCGTTGATGCGCAACTGACCATCGTCCAGGTGCAGCCGCACGCCCAATCGGTGCAACGCGTCGAGCAGCGCGCCGAGCGCGTCCGTGGACGATTCGTCGGCGGCAGGACGTGGCGGCGGCGCGGTAACCGGTGCGGGTGCGGGCGGCACGGCGGTTGCCGTGAATGTGTCGACGGCGATCGGCGTCGGCGCCGGTCGCCGGCTTGCGCGCCGCTGCAGGCGGATCTCGGCGCGACCGAGCAGGCGTTCGGCCGGAATGCCGCGGTCCTGGCAGCGGCGCACGAACTGGTCGGACTCGACGATCGGCGCCGACGCCGGTGTGTAGTGGATCGACGTGATGTACTCGAGCCACGGTTCCTGGCCCATCGCGTAGACGCAGACCTGCTGTGGTTCGAGCCGATCCACCAGCGTCGCGGCCCGCGTCGCGTCGGACCCGTTCAGCCGGCGGCTCTGTGCCTGCCGATGGGGCACGGGCGCCGGCAGCAGGGGACCGTAGGCCCACGTATACGGCGCGCCGTCGCACTCCATGCCGATGAACAGCACATCGAGTGGACCGAGCAGATGCCGCACATGGTCGTACAACGCGGTGTCGAGATTGTTCGAATCCGCGGCGCACAGCACCGAGCGTCCCTGCAGCTCGATCCAGTAGGCGGTCTTCGCGGCGATGTCGAGATCACCATGCTCGCCCAGCACCGGGATCGCGACGATCTCGCCATCGGGCAGCGCGATCGATTCGAGCACATCGACTTCGCGGACATCGCCGAAGCCGATCTGCAGCAGGATCGATCGCAGCGACGGATCGAGCAGCGAACCCTTGTGACTGCGCGGCACGATCACCTGTCCGATCCGGTGCCGCAGCTGCAGCAGCGTCTCGAACATCACGTGGTCCTGGTGGTTGTGCGTGATCAGCACGTGATCGATGAACGGCGGCAGATCGTCGTAGCTGTAGCGCGCCAGGCCGTCGGCATGGGGATAGCTGACCAGCGGATCGACGAGCACGGCCGTCGACGCCGTCTCGATCAGCACGCAGGCGTGGCCGAAGTAGCGCACACGCACCGCGTCGCCGCGATAACGCTCGGGCACCGGCGGACGGATGTCGGTGAACAGGGCTGCGAATGCCGCCCGTCCGGCGTCGTCCAGCGCCAGCCGGTCGGCCAGATCGTCGATCGGTTGCGGCGCGTGGCGGGCTTCGAACAGCCGGTCGAGCGCGCGCTCGGCGAACGGCCGTGCGATGCACACGTCAAGGTCGGCGTCGAGACGGGGCGTGCTCATCACGAAGGCGCGCCGATCGCTGTCCGGCAGGCGCCGCAAACCGATGGCCTGATGGTCCGGCCGGTAGTGGGCGCTGCGGTACAGGAGACCTTCCAGGTAGCGGATCTGCGGGTGGTTGCGGCCGTCGTAGACCAGCTCGACGAACCCCCGCAGCGGCGCCGGGATCCGGGCGTACAGCGGATCGAGCGCATCGCCCGCCGGATGGGCCGCGAGCAACCGTTCGAGCGCGGTGATGGCGTCGCTCAGCGCGATCGTCGCCTGCCGGTCGTGCAACGTCTGCCGCAGCAGATCGCGGACCTCGTCGACCCGGGACGCGTCGTACTGGATGAACGGGCCGCCGCGCATCGCCGGATCGCGCAGCGCGGCGATGTGCACGTCCGGCGCGTCGACGAACGACCGCATCGTCGCGATCTGCGCTTCGGTGACGTAACGCGCGGCCGGAGCCGGCGGAATCAGATAGCTCCACGCATACCAGTGATGGATCAGCGGTTCGACGATCACGTCGGACCGCAGCCAGCCGGTGATTGCGCGGTGCGTGCCGATACTCACAGCGCGATCTCTTCGCGTTCGGTGTCGTCGCCGGCGGCCGGCTGCAGCCGCGCGAGCTGCTGCTTGTGCACGATGCGCTGCGCCAGCGCCGCGACCGTCGGAGCTTCGAACAGATCCATCACGGTGATCTCGACTGCGAACCGTTTCAGAAGCCGCGAGACCAGCCCGGTGGCCAGCAGCGAATGGCCGCCCAGTTCGAAGAAATCGTCGTGCACGCCGACGGTTTCGCGGCCGAGCACTTCGGCGAACACCGCGGCGACGTCGAATTCGGTCTCGGTGCGGGGGGCGACCATCGCGGTGCTCGCCGGTGCGTCGCCGGCATCCCGCAACGCCTGTCCGTCGATCTTGCCGTTCGGTGTCAGCGGCAGCGCGTCGAGCCAGCGGAACGTCGTCGGAACCATGTACTGCGGCAGGCGCTCGCCGAGGAACTGGCGGATTTCACCGGGAGACGCGGCGTCGGCACCGGCCGCCACCGCGAAGGCAGCGATCCGTTTGCCGTGCCGCGCGTCGTCGATCGCGACCACCGCGGCGGCCTTCACGTGCGGGTGGTCGGCCAGCGCGTGTTCGATATCGCCCAGCTCGACGCGGAAACCGCGGATCTTGATCTGGTGATCGATCCGGCCGAGCAGCCGGATGCGACCGTCGGGCAGATGGCAGGCGAGATCGCCGGTGCGATACAGATGCGCGGAACGGTCCCGGTCTTCGGGGCCGCGGCGGAACGGATTCGGCACGAACTGCTGCGCGGTCAGTTCGGGGCGGTTCGCGTAACCACGCGCGAGTCCGACGCCGCCGATGTGCAGTTCGCCGATCGCCCCGACCGGCAGCGGCTGCAGATTCGCATCCAGCACGTACAACTGCTTGTTGGTGCTCGGTCGCAACGTCGCGGCGACCGGATGGCCGTTGCCGCACGGCACCATGCTGGCATTGACGGTGGTCTCGGTGGGACCGTACGCGTTGATGAACACGCGGCCGCGGCTCCACCGGGCGATCAGTTCCGCCGACGGTGCCTCTCCGCCGACCAGCACCATGCGCAACGCCGGGTAGTCCCCCGATGGCACGCCGACCAGCGCCGACGGCGTGATCGTGATGTGGGTCACGTCGTTGCGGGTCAGCAGCGCGGCGAGATCCGGGCCGGGCAACAGCGCGCTGGCCGGCGCCAGCAGCAACCGGGCACCGGTCGCCAACGCCATGATGATTTCCGGGATCGACGCGTCGAAGCTGAACGAGAAGAACTGCAGCACGCAATCGCCGGCGCGGACGTCGCAGACGCGGATCTTGTCTTCGGTCAGATTGACGAGGCCACCGTGTTCGATCAGCACGCCTTTGGGCAGGCCGGTCGAGCCGGACGTGTAGATCAGATAGGCCAGATGGTCCGGGCCGACGTCGCTGTCGGGATTGGTGTCCGGAAATCCGTCGGGCCAGCCGCGGTCGAGGTCGACGCGCAACGGTGCATCCGGCAGCGCGATGCCGCTGTGGGTCAGCAGCACCGGCACGCGCGCATCGGCGAGCATGAAGGCGAGCCGTGCGGCGGGATACTGCGCATCGAGCGGCAAGTACGCGCCACCGGCTTTCAGCACCGCCAGCAGCGCGATGATCATGTCGGGCGATCGGTCGATGCAGATGCCGACCACGACTTCAGGTCCGACACCGACGCTGCGCAGATAGTGCGCGAGCCGGTTCGCGCGTCGGTTCAGTTCCCCATAGCGCAATTCGATGCGAGGACCGGATCGCGCCGCCGCCGGATCGTCGAACACCAGCGCGACGGCATCCGGGCTGCGGTCGACGATCGCCTCGAACATCCGATGGAAGCAGCGTGCGCGGTCGTACGGGCGCTGCGTGTCGTTCCATTCCACGAGTTGCCGGTGCCGTTGCGCCGGCGTCAGCAGCGCGAGCTCGGCCAGCGGGCAATCCGGTCGCTCGGCGATCGCCTGCAGCACCGTCTCGAAGTGACCGGCCATGCGCGTCATCGTGTCGGCGGTGAACAGCTGCCGGTCGTACTCGAAGCCGCCGACGATGCCGTCTGCCGTCTCGTACAGATCGACGCCGAGATCGAGCTTGGCGTTGATCACGCCGTGCGGCAGACGCTCCAGCCGCAAACCCGGCAGCTCGACGCTCGATGCCGGCGCGTTCTCGAGCCGGAACTTGACCTGGAACAGCGGATTGCGGCTCAGGTCGCGCTCCGGCTGCAGCATTTCGATCAGCTTTTCGAACGGCAGGTCCTGGTGCGCGTAGGCATCCAGCGCGGTCTGCCGGACGGCGGCGAGCAAGACGTGGAAACCGGCTTCCGGACGCAGTCGCGTGCGCAGCACCAGCGTGTTGACGAACAGACCGATCAGGCCCTCGAGTTCCGGGCGTCCGCGGTTCGCGACCGGCGTGCCGACGACGACATCGGTCTGCCCGGTGCAGCGGTACAGCAGCACGTCGAACGCGGCCAGCAACGTCATGAACAGCGTCGCGCCGTGCCGGCGGCCGAGCGCGCGCAGCCGTTCGACCAGCGGTGCCGCGAGCGTGAACTGCACGACCGCACCGTCGTGCGCCTGCACCCGTGCCCGCGGAAAATCGGTCGGCAGCTCGAGCGCCGGCATGGGCGCCGCGAGCTGCGTGCGCCAGTAGTCGATCTGGCGCTGCAGTTCGGCACCGGTGAGCCACGCCCGCTGCCAGGCCGCGAAATCGGCGTATTGCACCGGCAGCGCGGGCAGCGTCGCCGTACTGCCGAGCAACGCGGCGCGATAGCAGGCGGTGAGTTCGCCGATCAGGATATCGAGCGATCCGCCATCGGCCGCGATGTGATGCAGCGTGAAGCACAGGATGCAGGCTGTCGCGTCCAGCCGCAGCACGCGAATGCGCAGCGGCGCGTCGACGGCCAGATCGAACGGAGCGGTCGCGGCCGCGATCGTTTCCGCGCGGATGCGGGCATCGCGATCCGGCCCGTCGGCAATCGTGATCTCGTCGAGTTCCGGCAGTGGCGCCGGACCGATCCGCTGGACCGGCTGACCATCGATCGCGACGAAGCGGGTCCGCAGGATTTCGTGGCGCTCCACGATCGCATGCAGCGCGCGCAGCAGCGCGCTGGTGTCGAGATAGCCGTGGACGCGGATCGCCAGCGGAACGTGGTAGACACCGACTTCCTGCGGCATCTGTTCCAGGAACCACAGCCGCTGCTGCGCGAACGACAGCGGCAACGGTTCGTTGCGATCGGCCGGCGGGATCGACGGGGCGGCCGCCTCGCGTTCCAGCGCGGCGACGATGGCGTCACGGCGATCGCGCAGCGTGGCGAACAGCGCATCGTCGAGCGCAGCGTCCGGTCCGCCGCAGCGCAACTTGCCCGCGTCCAGCCACAGCCGGATGCCTTGGCGGCGGAGTGTCGCCAGGAACTGCTCGACCGGAAGGGATGCCGTAGCCGTCATTCGCCGTGGAGTGCTGGGTCGGGGCCGGACGATCGCCGTACGGGGCGACCCGGTTTCCCGCATTCGTTCGCTGGTATGCCAATGGGCCGCGCGACCGGGCCGGGGTGTCTCCGCGGTCCCCGTGCGCTGCCTATTTCAGAATTGGGTTGTTAATGATAGGCATTCTCAATAAAATTCACAATCCATTCGCAATCGCATTCCCAACAAGATCGACGGTGCGGCCGCAAGGCAGGCCGAACGCCGGGGACCACTGAAATTCATACGGATTCCGCAAAAACCGGTGCGCTCGATGCGCCGCCGCGACTGCTGGGCGCGCT
>JAHCKV010000060.1 GCA_026125595.1 Burkholderiales bacterium
CGAACACGACCCGACACTTCTCAAGCGTCCGCCAAGGTCCCCGCTCGCCTGATCGGCGGGTCGTTGTCCTTCGCAGGTCACCATCGCCACCCGTGGTCGGGTGTGCAGTGGCTGCACGGCTTCCCGCCCGTTGCTGTCATTCACGAGCGAGGAAGCCATGCGTTCCCATTGGTGGGCCGTGCTGGTCACGGCGTTTTCGATCCCGGCATTGGCCGAGGTCACACTGCGCGAAGCCGTGGACCGCGCCACCGCGCGCAACCCCGAGGCGCGAGGACTCGAAGCCCGCATCGAGGAAGCTCGTGCCCGCGAGTTCGCCGCGCGCAGCTTCACGCCTGCACCGCCGGCATTCATCGTTGGTGCCCGGCGCGACAACCCGCTCCTGGATCCGTCGCGCGGGACCCGCGAATACGAAGCGGAGATCGAAGTCCCGTTCTGGCTGCCGGGACAAAAAGCCGCGGCCGGCGCCAGCGCACGCGCGCAGGAGGGTTCGTTCCGATTCGGCGCCGAGGCCGCCCGTTGGGTGGTGGCGGGCGCAGTACGTGAACAGATCTGGGGCACGGCGATGGAGGCTGCCGAGGTTACGGTCGCACGCCGTCGAGTCGACACGGCGCTCGCCATCGAGGCTGATGTCGCGAAACGCCTGAAGGGTGGCGAGGTCGCCCGCGGCGATCTGCTCCAGGCCCAGGGTGAGGCCCTCGCCGCTCGAGCCGTGCTCGCGGATTCCGAACTTCGTTACCGGCAGTCGCTCGCCGCGTGGTCCGCACTGACCGGACTGGATGGGGTCCCGGATCGCTACGAAGAATCCGTCGCGCCGGCGCGTGAGCTCGAGCGGCACCCGCGGTTGGTCGCGGTAAACGCATCCGTGGCGGCCGCTCGCGCGGAAGTGCAGGTGGCCAACGAGTTTCAGCGCGATGCCCCGTCACTTTCCTTGCAGAACCGCGCCGATCGCGACACCACCACCGGCGACTACTACAACTCCCTGCGTCTCAACCTGCGCGTGCCGTTTGCGACGGACGCTCGCAACCGCCCGCGAATCGCCGGTGCGCAGGCGACACTCACCCAGGTGATGGTGTTGGAGCAGCGCGAGCGCGCCTTCGTCGCCGCCGATCTCGAAGCGGCCCGACTCGCCCTGGAGACCGCGCGCGCGCAACTCGATTTCGCGCAGGCGAGAGATGCGGCCAACCGGGACGCGCTCAGGCTCGCACGGCGCGGATTCACGCTGGGGGAAACGCCGTTCGTGGTGGTGCTGCTCTCGCTCACCCGCGCCGTCGAGTCCGAACTCGCGTTCGCCCGCGCCGACATCGGCGTCAAGCGGGCCGTCGCCCGCTTCAACCAGGCGGCCGGCGTGCTGCCCTGAACGGAATCCATTCATGAGAACTCTGATTGTCCTGTCGTCGATACTTCTGGTCGCGGTCTTGTTGACCGCTTGCGAAAACAAATCCAACGACACTGCCGCTGCCGCGAAGCCTGCGACTGCGGAGCCCAACGAGCCGTCGGGCAGCGATTCCGCGGAAGAAATGGCAAGGGTCGTGACGGAAACCGTCGCCGAGCACCCGACCGAGGGGCGCATTGTCGTCACGGCGACGGTCCACCAGGATCACCACCTGCTCGCGCAAGTGGTCCCCCGGGTGCCCGGCCGCGTTCTGCAGGTCCTCGTCCACGTGGGTGATCCCGTGAAGCGCGGACAGACCCTCGCCATCCTGGACAGTCTCGACGTGGGCGATGCACGCCTGACCCTTCGGCAAGCCCGCATCCAGAGCGACCTCGCCGAGACCGAATACGCCCGCATCGCGCAGCTGGTTGAAGAGGAGGTACTCCCTCGCAAGGAACTGATCCGAGCCACCGCCGAGCGCAACAAGGCCCGCGCCGGGGCCGATACCGCCGCTCAGCGCCTCCGTCTGCTCGGGGTCGATCCCGAGCAGGCACAGACCAGCGCCGGCGTCGCGTCTTCGTTTCCGATAGTCGCCCCGCTCGCCGGACTGGTGCTCGAGAAAACGGCGATCGTCGGCGAGCTGGCGACCTCGGACAAGCCGCTGTTCACGATCAGCGACCTTTCCAATATCTGGGTGGAGGGAAATCTTGCGGATCGCCAGATCGGGCTGACCCGCATCGGTGCACCCGCCGAGGTCAGCGTGGACGCCTATCCGGGCGAGATCTTCCACGGCAAGGTGACCTACCTCGCCGGAACGCTGGACCCCGCCACGCGGACGTTGCTCGCCCGGGTCGAGATCGCGAATCGTGACCTCCGTCTCAAGCCGCAGATGTTCGCGCGCATGGCTATCGCCACCGGGGAATCGAAACCGCAGCTGACGGTACCGAAGTCGGCCGTCATCCTCGTGCAAGGCGAATCATCGGTGTTCGTGGCCGACGGAGACGGCTTCACGCCGAGACCGGTCGAGACCGGCGAAGTCGTCGGCGACCGGATCGTCATCCTGCGTGGGCTCAACGTCGGCGATCGCGTCGCCATAGGCGACGTCTTCGATCTGAAAGCGAAGCTTCTCAAGTCGCAGATCTCGGACGAGCACTGAGGAGCCGCCATCATGCTCGAACGCATCATCGATCTGTCGGTCCGCTACCGCGTGCTCGTGCTCGTGGCCTTCGCTACCATCGCGGCGCTCGGCGTGCTCGCGTGGAAGCGCATTCCGCTCGACGCCTTTCCGGATGTAACGCCAGTCCAGGTCACCATCTACACCGAAGTGCCCGGCGGTGCCGCCGAGGACGTGGAGCGGCTTGTGACCTTTCCCATCGAAGCCGCCGTCGCCGGTCTGCCCAGGGTGCAGCAGGTGCGGTCGTTCTCGCTGTTCGGACTGTCGTACGTCACGGTCTACTTCGAAGACGGCGTCAATGTCTATTTCGCCCGCCAGGTCGTGACCGAACGCCTGCTCGAAGCGAAGGAGCGCATTCCAGAGGGCTTCGGCACGCCCGTGCTGGGCCCCAACAGTTCCGGGCTCGGGCAGGTGTTCTGGTACGCAGTGCGCAGCACCGACCCCGCGATGCCGTCCACCGAGGTGCGCGCGCTGCACGACTGGACCGTGCGGCTGATCATGCGAACGGCCCCGGGCGTGGACGACGTGTTGTCCTGGGGCGGCCACCAGAAGCAGTTCCAGGTGCTGGTCGATCCGGCGCGCCTGGTCAAGTACAGCCTGGAACTGGGCGAATTGCTGGCCGTAATGGCAGGGTCGAATCGTCAGGTGAGCGGTCAAAGCGTGACGATCGGGCGCGAGCAATACGCGGTGCGCGGTCTCGGGCTCGTGCGCAGCACCGACGACATCGCCCGCACCGTTCTCGCCGAGCGCGCGGGCGTGCCCATCACCGTGGGCGACGTGGCACAGGTGATCGAAGGCCCCGGCCTGCGCTACGGCGCCGTCACGCGCGACGGCGGCGAGGTCGTGCTCGGCATGGCCCTGCAGCGCATCGGCTCCAACGCCGAAGGCGTGGTCCGTGCACTGAAACAACGGTTGGAAGTCGTGAAACGTGTCCTGCCGGCGTCGGTCAAGCTCGATATCGTCTACGACCGGACGGAGATCATCGACAAAGCAATCTCCATGGCGGACACGGCCATGATCGAAGGCGTGGTGCTCGTGGTGGCCGTGCTGTTCCTGTTCATCGGTGAAGTGCGCGCCGCACTGGTCGTGGTGGTCGCGATCCCCATGGCTCGCCTGATCGCATTCCTCTTCATGGAGCGATGGGGGCTGTCGGCCAACCTGCTGTCGCTGGGCGGCCTGGTCATCGGCCTGGGGATGACCGTCGACGGGCCTATCGTGCTGATCGAGAACGCCGCCCGGCGTCTCGCGCACGGTGCATCCGGCACCGCGGATCGCATCCGTATCGTGACCGAGGCAGCCAAGGAAGTGATCAATCCCATCGCCTTCGGCGTGCTGATCATCGCGGTGGTCTTCATCCCCCTGCTGTCGCTCGAAGGGCTCGAAGGGCGGCTGTTCAAGCCGCTCGCGCTCAACATGGTCTTTGCCATGATCGGTTCCATCGTGCTGACGGTGCTGCTGATGCCGGTACTCGCGAGCCTGGTCCTGCGTCCGCGCGAGGAAAAGGATCCCTGGATCATGCGCCGGGCCAAGTCCCTCTACGCCCCGCTGCTCGAGTGGTCGCTGCGCTACCCGCGCCGCTTGCTGGCGAGCGCAGTGGTTGCATTGGCGGCGGCGCTCGCCACGGTGCCCTTCCTCGGCAAGGAGTTCATGCCCATCCTCATCGAACAGGAAGTGATGTTCCGCATCACCGGCATTCCGGCAGTGTCGCTCGACGAATCGGTGCAGGTTTCCCGGACCGTAGACCAGACGCTCAAGCGGTTTCCGCAAACGCTGCACACCACCGCCACGATCGGCCGGGCCGAGCGCGGCGAGACCGCCGACGTGAACTACATGGAGGTGCTGGTCGAGTTGAAACCGCATGACGAGTGGCCGAAGTCCATCACCTACAGCGAGCTTTCGCGTGAGATGGGCGAGGCCTTGGAGGCCGCACTTCCGACTTCGGTGGTGAACGCCACGCAACCCGTGCAGATGCGTGTCGACGAACTGATCTCCGGCGTTCGTTCACCGCTGGCGCTCAAGATCTATGGCGAGGACCTGGGCACCCTCGAGCGGCTCTCGCAAGCCGCGAAACGCATCGTCGAGTCCACCCCAGGCGCCGTCGACGTATCGCTCGAAGCCAATCGCGGCAAGCCGCAACTGGTCGTCCGGGTGGATCGCGAAGCCGCGGGCCGCTACGGAATCTCCGTCGAGGAAGTGCTCGAGGCCGTGCGCACCGGTATCGGCGGGCGGGCGGTGAGCCAGGTGCTCGACGGGGTCAAGCGCTTCGACCTGGTCGTGTGGACCGGCCAGGACCAACGCTCGTCGGCCGAGGCGATCCGTTCGATGCCGCTGCGCTCGGCGGATGGCGCGCTGGTCCCGCTATCCCGGGTCGCCCGCATCGATACTGCCGAGGGCTACTCGTTCGTCAGGCGTGAGCAACTACAGCGTTTCGCCATCGTGCAGCTCGGCGTGGAAGGGCGCGACATCGACGGCTTCGTGACCGAGGCCGCATCCCGGCTCGAAAAAGAGATCAAGCTGCCCGAAGGTTACTGGCTCGACTGGGGCGGCGCATTCGAGAATCAGCGGCGCGCCATGGCCCGTCTCGCCGTGATCGTGCCGCTCACGATCGGGCTGATCTTCCTTCTCCTCTACACGGCCTTCGGGAACGTGCGGCACGCGACGCTGATCCTGGCGAACATTCCGTTCGCCACCGTGGGCGGCGTGTTCGCGCTGTTCGTGAGTGGCCAATACCTGTCCGTGCCGGCGGCCGTCGGATTCATCGCGGTGTTCGGGGTCGCGGTCCTGAACGGGATCGTGCTGATCAAGTTCTTCAACGATCTGCGCGCCGAAGGCAAGCCGCTGGACGAGGTGCTGCGTGAGGGAGCTCTGCTGCGGCTACGGCCGGTACTGATGACGGCTCTGGTGGAGATCCTGGGTCTCGTGCCTTTCCTGCTCGCCACCGGCGTCGGTTCGGAGATTCTCCGTCCCCTCGCCACGGTCGTGATCGGCGGCCTGCTTTCGGCTACCGTGCTCACGCTGCTCCTGCTGCCGGCCATGTACGAATGGATCGAGGCGCGCAACCAGGAAAGCGGCGCGTCGAAGCAGACCGCGAGTCCGATCCGAAGCGCCACTGCCGGGGAGCAGAAAGATGGTTGAGACAACGAAGACACGATCGACGCTGAGACTCAGCATCCCCGAGATGGACTGCGCCTCGGAAGAGCAACTGGTGCGTGCAGCGCTGGCGACACTGCCCGAACCGGTCGAGGTACGCTTCGATCTTGTTCGCCGTGAGGTCACGGTTCATCACCGTCTGCGCGATGAAGCCGGGATAGTGCGCGCCATCGAAGCGGCGGGGATGCGACCGCGCAGGATCCGCGATGAGCAGGGGGGGTCTTCGCCCTCACCGTCCCGGATGCGCGTCTGGATGCTCGTGGTGGGCGGGTGCGCTGCTTTGGGCTCCGAAGCGGTCGTTTGGCTTGGCCAACCGGAGAACGGCCCGTTGACGATCGTGCTGGCGTTGATCGGAATCGGGCTGACCGGTCGAGAGGTTCTGCTGAAAGGGTTGAGCGCCGTCAGGCAACTGCGCCTGAACATCAATCTGCTCATGACGATCGCGGTTGTCGGAGCCATCGCCATCGGCAAATGGCCCGAGGCGGCGGTCGTGATCTGGCTGTTCGCAGTCGCGGAACTGCTCGAGGCGCTTTCGCTCGATCGTGCCAGGCGTGCGATCCGGGAACTGCTCGCACTGGCGCCCGAGACGGCCTCGGTGGCCCAGGCCGACGGCTCGTGGGCAGAGCGGACAGTCGGCGAAACGGCGGTCGGTGATCGCGTGCGGGTGCTTCCGGGAATGCGCATCCCGCTGGATGGCCGGGTGGAAAACGGCCGCTCGGCGGTGAACCAGGCGCCTATCACGGGTGAAAGCGTGCCGGTGGAGAAGGTGCCCGGTGATCCGGTGTTCGCGGGCTCGATCAACGGCCAGGGCGTACTCGAGTTCAAGGTGACCGCGGGCGCGGATGACTCGACGCTGGCGCGCATCATCCGGGCGGTCGAAGGCGCCCAGGGCGCCCGGGCGCCGACGGAGCAGTTCGTCGACCGATTCGCTCGCGTGTACATACCCGCCATCGTGCTGATCGCCGCGGCCACCGCGCTGGTCCCGCCGCTCTTCTTCGGAGAGGCGTACGCCGTCTGGGCCTATCGCGCACTGGTCCTGCTCGTCATCGCCTGCCCTTGCGCCCTCGTGATCTCCACTCCGGTGACCATCGTCAGCGGACTCGCGGCGGCGGCTCGGCGTGGAATATTGATCAAGGGCGGCGCCCACCTCGAAATGGCGCGACGGTTGAAGGTCCTGGCGCTCGACAAGACCGGGACCCTGACAGAAGGCCACCCGGTCGTGACCGACATCGTGCCGGTGGCTTCCGTCGAGGCGCTGGAGGCGCTCGCCATGGCGGTGTCACTGTCCACGCGATCAGATCATCCGGTGTCCGGAGCCATCGCCACCCATTGGTCGACCAGCGCCCCCGGTTCACCTGTGCCGACGGTGGATTCCGTCGAAGCGATAGCCGGCCGTGGCATCCAGGGGCTCCTGGATGGCCGCCGATTGATGCTCGGCAATCACCGCTTCATCGAGGAAGCCAACGCCTGCTCACCGGCGACCGAGGCGGCCCTTGAGCGCCTCGAAACGGAGGGCAAGACCACCGTGATCCTCGCGCGCGATGGCGCGGCACTCGCGGTCATCGCCGTTTCCGATCCGGTACGCGAAACCAGCCGTGGAGCGATCGAAACCCTGCATCGCCTCGACGTCATGACGGTGATGCTGTCGGGGGACAACCCCAGGACCGCCGGCGTCGTCGGCAAGCTGGTGGGGATCGACGACGTGCGTGCCGGACTCCTCCCGGAGCAGAAGCTCGAAGCATTGTCAGCACTGGTCGCCAGGCACGGGACCGTCGGAATGGTCGGCGACGGCATCAACGATGCACCCGCACTGGCCGGCGCAGGCATCGGATTCGCCATGGGTGCCGCCGGCAGCGATACCGCCATCGAAACCGCGGACGTCGCGCTCATGGACGACGACCTGCGCAAGATTCCGGAGCTGATCCTTCTGAGCCGGCGCACGCACGCCATCCTGATCCAGAACATATCGATCGCCCTGGGTATCAAGTTCGTGTTTCTGGTACTGGCCGTCCTGGGAAAGTCCACGCTGTGGATGGCCATCTTCGCGGATCTGGGGGCAAGCCTGATCGTCGTGGCGAACGGATTGCGGCTGGCGTATCGCGAGCCATCCAGTCCGACGCAATCGCCTTCCAGCCCGAGCGGTCAGCCCGACAAGTGAACGGAGCTGCCCATGAGTAAACCGCACGGCCACGCCCACGCATTGCCATCGACCCGGAACGAGCGATCGCTGCGCATCGCGCTCGCGCTCACTGGTTCGTTTCTCGTCGTCGAAATCGTGGGCGGCATCCTCACCGGCAGCCTAGCACTGCTGTCCGATGCAGCCCATATGTTCACCGACGTGGCGGCGCTCGCCATTGCGCTCGCGGCGATCCGTGTCGCAAGGCGCCCCGCCGATGCGCGACGGACGTTCGGCTATCACCGGTTCGAGATCCTCGCGGCAGCATTCAACGCCCTGCTGCTGTTCGCGGTGGCCATCTATATCCTGTTCGAGGCTTGGCAGCGCTACCGCAATCCGGCGGAAATCGCCTCGGGCGGCATGCTGATCGTCGCGGTGGTCGGGCTCGTGGTGAATACGATCGCCTTGCGACTGCTCGGCGCGGGCAAGGACGCAAGCCTGAACGTCAAAGGTGCGTACCTCGAGGTCTGGAGCGATCTGCTCGGATCGATCGGTGTGATCATCGCGGCGCTCGTGATCCGATTCACCGGCTGGACGTGGGTGGATTCGATGGTCGCCGTGGGCATCGGCCTCTGGGTCCTGCCGCGAACCTGGGTGCTGTTGCGCGAGAGCGTCAACATCCTGCTCGAAGGCGTGCCCGACGGCATCGCCATCGGTGAGGTCGAGGCCGCGATGCGGGAGGTCGCGGGCGTGACGGATGTTCACGACCTGCACGTCTGGGCACTGTCGAGCGGCAAGACGAGCCTCACTGCCCACGTGGTGGTTGCGCCGGACATTTCGCACGAAGCGCTCGACACGAAGCTTCGAGAGGTTCTGGCGACGCGCTTCTTGGTACGCCATACCACGCTGCAGATCGAGGCGAGACGGTGCGATCAAGTCGGCGGCGTTTGTGATTTCGATGCCCGCCCCGATCGCGTGCCGGCATCCGACACCGGGCACGACGATCATGCGCATTGATGCTTCCTCGACGCACTGGTTGAACTCGATGGCACCGGCGATGGTCGGGAAATGACGTCACGACTGCTTTCACCGGGCATCGCCGCCGCATTGGGCGCGGCGATGCTGTTCGGTGCGAGCACCCCGATCGCGAAGTTGCTCCTCGGCAACATCGATCCCTGGATGCTCGCGGCGCTTCTCTATCTGGGTTCTGGTGTGGGGCTGACGCTTTTTCGGCAGCTGCTGAGGCATTCGTGGCCGAGACTGCGCCGCGACGAATGGATCTGGCTCGCCGGCGCGATCGTGGTGGGCGGCGTGATTGCGCCGGTCTTGCTGATGACCGGACTGACCCGCATGCCGGCGTCCGGCGCGTCGCTCCTGCTCAATGCCGAAAGCGTCTTCACGGCTCTGCTCGCGTGGATCGTGTTCAAGGAGAATGCCGATCGGCGGGTCGTGCTGGGAATGGTCGCGATCGTCGCGGGGGCAGTGGTCCTCGTGTGGCCGGGCGAATTGCGTTTCGGCGAGTCGCTGCCGGTGCTCGCCGTCGTCGGTGCCTGTTTCGCCTGGGCCGTGGACAACAACCTCACGCGCAAGCTCGCGCTGCTCGACGCGACCTGGGTAACCTCGATGAAGGGCCTGTGTGCGGGCATCGTCAATCTCGTGGCAGCACTCGCCTTCGGCGCCCGCCTGCCCGAGCCCGCAGCGATGGCTCAGGCACTCATGCTCGGCTTCCTGGCCTACGGCATCAGCCTCGCGCTGTTCGTCCTCGCGCTGCGCCACCTGGGCACCGGCCGCACCGGCGCGTACTTTTCGGTAGCGCCTTTTTTCGGCACCGTGCTCGCGATTCCCCTGCTGTCCGAGAGCGTCGATGCCCGCCTGATCAGTGCCAGTGCCCTGATGGGTTTCGGCGTCTGGCTACACGTGACGGAACGTCGCCGTCATCTCCACCGTCATGCGACGACCGTCCACGCGCATGAACACGAACATGACGAACATCACCGGCACGCCGTCCACCCCGAGTTGCCGCCCGGCGCCAGCCATACTCACGAGCACACGCACCTGCCGATGACTCACGATCATGAACATTTTCCGGATGCGCATCACCGGCACGATCATTGAGCGCCAGCCTGGGCCGCCGCGAGGCCCGGGGGAGCAGTCCCCTGCAAGTCGATCGAGCGGTTTTCAGTTCCTTGTCCTCCCGGGGGATGTTTGAACTTCGCACCACGCAGGTTGCCATAGCCAACGTGCGCACCTAAACTGCTCTTCATGCGATTTCTCGTCGTCTTGATCCTCGCCGTATGCCTGCCGCTCCAGTCGGTTGGCGCGGTGACCATGCCGTTCTGCGAGGCAGGCGACATGACGTCGATGGACATGGCCTCCGCGCACCATGAGATGCCCATGGACCATGAGATGCCCATGGATCATGCCGGCCACGACATGAACCACCACCCGGACGGCGACGCCGGGTCGCAAAACGGCCTGGACTGCAATCAATGCGGCCTGTGCCATCTGGCCTGCGCCTCGGCCCTGCCCTCCAGCACGCTCGTGCTGTCCGACGTACTGCAGTCCGTCTATCAGACGGCCCTGGCAGCGAACGTCTCATCCTTCCAAGCAGACCCCCTCCGCAAGCCTCCTCGAGGCGACCTCCGCTGAGCACTCGCGGCCGCCCGGCCGCGAGCTGATCCTCGCTTCCTCTCGTCAAACGCGCCATGCACGCCGTGCGCGCGCTCGTCGGGACAACGCTCGGAGGTTTGCATGACCCGCGTCATCCGTTTTCTGCCGCTTTTCGCGGCATTCGTCTGGCCTGCCGCATCGCTATCCGTTGCCGCCAGCCCAGACCCTTCCGACCCTGCCGCCGTTGTTCCGGCGGTGGTGGTCCTGCCTGCCCTGACCGGCTATCGCGTGGCCGCGGAGAACGCACTCGCCAGCTGGGCCGAGGTCCACCGCGAGGTGCAAGGCTCCAGCACCGATGGCGGTCACGCCGGGCACGGCGCCGCCCGCCCCATGCCCGACCAGTCCGGCCCATCGATCGCTCCGGAGACGCCGAACAAAGATCCGCACGCTGGCCACCGGATGGAGCGCCCATGATTGCTCGACGATACGACGGGTCGAAAACCCCTATCCCATCCTGCATGGCCCCCATCCCTGCCTTCCCCCGCCCACGCGGGGGAAGGAGCCTTGCGTCACCGCACGCGCGAACGAACGTTGGTGGGGCATGGACTAGGTCGAGGCGCACTCCCCTCGTGCTTCTTGCACTGGCGGCCGCGCTGTCGGGCTGCGCGAGCTTCTCGAAGGACGGAGGTCTCGACACCGCCCGCGAAGCTGCCACCCAACGCCTCGGCAAGACCGTCGCTGATCCGCGCACCGAGGAAGATCGCGACCGTGTGCAAACCGAAGTCCGCACGCTGCTCGCGCGCCCGCTCGGACCCGAAGACGCCGTGCAGATCGCGTTGATCTCGAATCGCGGCCTGCGAGGCATGTATGCGGATCTCGGCATCGCCGAGGCCGACCTCGTGCAGGCAGGACGCTTGCAGAACCCGCGCTTCTCCACTACGCGAACGCGAGCGTCGGACGGCGACTTCAAGTACGAGACGGCGTTCACGGTAAACGTCATCAATCTGCTCACGATGCCCCTCGCGCTGAAGATGGAACGCCGGCGTTTCGAGGCCGTGAAGCTCGCGGTGGCCTCGGAGGTATTGCGCCTGGGCCTGGAAACGCGCCGTGCTTGGTTCGAGGCCGTGGCTGCACAGCAGACGGAGGCGTACTACGCCCAAGTGCTCGAGGCGGCGGAAGCGAGCGCGGAACTGGGCCGGCGCATGGCGCGGGCGGGTAACTTCAGCCGGCTAGACCAGTTGCGCGAGCAGGTGTTCTACGCCGACACGGCGGCGCAGGTGGCTCGGGCGCGCACCGCGACCGTCACCGCGCGCGAGAAGCTCACGCGGCTGATGGGCCTTTGGGGTGAGGACACGCGTTTCACGCTCGCCGAACGGCTGCCAGAGCTTCCCGGCAGGAGCGCCGAACTGCCGGACCTGGAGGTCTTTGCGATTCGCGAGCGTCTCGACATCCGCGCTGCGAAGGCGAATGCCGAGGGCGTCGCGAAATCGCTCGGACTCACGAAAGCGACCCGCTTCATCAACGTGCTCGAGCTGGGCCCCGCCACGGTGATGGAGAAGAACCAGGACATCAAGAAGGGCTACGAGATCAGCCTGGAACTCCCGCTGTTCGACTGGGGCGGGGCGCGCGTCGCGAAGGCCGAGGCGATCTACCGGCAATCCGTGGAGCGCGTCGCGGAGACGGCGATCAACGCCCGTTCCGAGGTGCGCGAGACGTACACGACCTACCGGCACGCGTGGGACATCGCACGCC
>JAHCKV010000600.1 GCA_026125595.1 Burkholderiales bacterium
GCTTATCGACCGCGACCGGGGACCGTTATCGAAAATCGGCACGGCACGTCGAAAACCGACGGGCCGGCGTCGGGCGAAGCCGTGACGCACGGGCCCGTCTACCGTCGACACGATC
The DNA here is from genome assembly GCA_026125595.1 of Burkholderiales bacterium. Taxonomy (GTDB): domain Bacteria; phylum Pseudomonadota; class Gammaproteobacteria; order Burkholderiales. The sequence continues at coordinate 116 of JAHCKV010000600.1, forward strand.
CGTTCCGACTCGAATACAACCTTCAGGTCGGGCGAAGCCGTGACGCACGCGCGACTTCTGCAGACGACACGGTCGGTTCGGACTCGAGTATGACCTTCAGTCCGGCGCTGCTGCCGTTCTCTCCCCCCGACGTGTCGAGGGGCGGTGGGAGGGGGCGGTCGACGACCGGCGGTCCATCATCAGCCGAACACCGGGAACGGTTCAAACGGACCCTTCAGCACTTTCTCGGATTGCCCGGTGCGCAACCAGCCGTCGATGGCCGATGCATACGCGCGCCGGAAATCGCTCGTGTACTGCAGGTTGTCGCCGGCATCGAGTTTGTTCAGATCGGGCGGCGTGCCGTAGTGGCCGCCCTTGACGGGTTTGCCGGCGAAGAACATCACGTTGGCGGTGCCGTGGTCGGTGCCGAGGCTGGTGTTCTCCGGCACGCGGCGGCCGAATTCCGAGAAGATCAGCATCGATACGCGATCGGCCTGGCCGAGACGTTCCATGTCCCGCAGGAAGCCCGAGACGGAATCGGATGCGTAGGTGAGCAGCCGTTGATGCAGGTCGGATTGCTGCACATGGGTGTCGAACGCGTTGTTGCGGAACGCCACGTAGTAGAGCCGGGTCGGCAGGTTCGCGGCGATGCACGCGGCGACCTTCTTCAAGCCCAGTGACACGATGCCGTAGTCGACCGGCGATCGATAGCCGGACCACGCTTCGCGCACCAGCGTCGACGAGTCGCGCGCGCTGATCGCGATCTGGTCGAGATAGCGACGCGATGCGTTGCCGTCATCGGCCAGTTCGACGTCGTCGAGCAACGGTCGCGTCTGGTGAATCGCGCTGCGCAGGAAGCGCTCCGGGTCATCGAATACCACCGGCACGTGCACGCGGCTTTTCACCGCCAGCGATTGCGCCGTGTCGATGTTGATCACGAAGTTCGGTACCGGTTGCGGTGCCAGCGAATCGGCCAGCCGGCCGACCCAGCCGTAGTCGTCGCCGCTGTTCGGCGCGGCCGTGTGCCAGTAGGCCATCGACGTGAAGTGCGAGAACGACGGATTGTCGTAGCCGACGCCGTGCACGATGGCGAGCCGGCCGTCCTTCCACAGCCGTTCGAAACCGGCCATGCCGGGGTTCAGACCGAAGTGGTCGTCGAGCTTGCGCACTTTGTCGGGGCGGATGCCGATCTGCGGCCGGTGCCGGTAGTACGTGTCGTCGGCGTAGGGCACGACGGTGTTGAGCCCGTCGTTGCCGCCGGACAACTCGAACACCACGAGGATGCGGTCGTTGGCCTCGGCTTCGGCGGCGGCATGGGCGATCTGGTTGAACAGACCGGGCACCATGCCCGAAGTGCCCAGGCCGGCCATGGCGCCAGCGAGGAGGGTGCGTCTGCGGCGGTCGATCATGTGCGGTCTTCCGTGTGCGTGGGTTCGACGATGGCGGTGGCAATCAACCGAGCTGGTATTCCGGCCGGCTCAGGATCACGTGCAGCAGCAATCGCAGGGCGTCTTCACTGAAGCTGTCGGCGGCGCGGATGTCGGCGGTGCCGAGTTCGTTCTGCAGAAACGCGGCCATCCGCGCGCGGGTCGCGGCATCGAGCTGCACCGACAGGAAGCGGCGCTCGAAATAGCGGACGACCTCTTCCGGCGTCGTGCAGCCGGCGGCGTTCACCATGCCGGCCAGATCGAGTCGTGCGACGGTCCGCGGAATCGGCTTGACCCGCTCCACCGCCATCTGCCAGCCGCGATAGCTGCCGTAGCGCGTGTTGAATTCCTCGGCGCGATCGGCCGTCATCGTCGACGTGGCCATCATCTCCATGCCGCCTTCGCCGCCGCCGGGCTTGGTCGCTGCCGTCAGGTCGAGACCGCTGCGCAGCCGCTCGTGGATCTCGCGGATCTCGTAGCCGGCCTGGGCGACCGGGTAGCGATCTCCGGGCAGATAGTTGATGTCGGGCAGCACCACGTCGAGCGCGAAGTTGCCGCGTTCGAGCAGCAGGCCGGGCGTGATCCAGCTGCGGCCCTGGGCCCAGCCCGCCACCGTCGGCGGATGCATCAGCCGCTGGCCGAGCGCGTTGGTGGTTTCGTTGAAGTCCGGCACGCCGGGCACTTCGGTGAGCCCGAGCTTGCGATACGTGGACACCACCAGATCGACCGGCCCCTTGATGCGGGTCGCGACCGATTCGGGCGCGTGGAAATCGCGGGACGACAGCAGCATGTCGAGGAACGGCGCGATCTCGTAGTTCATGGCCTTCAGGC
>JAHCKV010000601.1 GCA_026125595.1 Burkholderiales bacterium
AGGTATCGCGCGAACTGGGTTTCCACTTCGGCGAGGAACGGGTACGTTGCCAACGTATGAGTCGCCTGCGGCAGCGCAACCGGCATCGCCATTTCCGCCACCGACTTCGGTGGCTGCGCACCATCGCGATGGGTGCCCGCGGCGATCAGTGCCGATCCGGCGATCTCGGGTGCGAGTCGCGGCGCGACCAGCAGCGCTTCGCCGACGCCGAGCCACGGTGCGAGCCATGCATTTTCAGGACGGGGGGGCAGTTCCGGGGCAGCAGGCCGCGCGACGGCGAGCCATGCGGAACCGTGCCGCGCCGACTCCTGTCGGTCCACCTGGGTGCCGTCGACGCCCCCGAGCTGATGGTCGAACAGCAGGAAACGACCATGATCCGCGACGTTCGACACCACGCGCGTGCGGGATTGGACGGACTGCTGGGCGTACTCGATCAGGGCGAGCAGACGCCGACGCTGAATGCTCACTGCATGACAACCCGAGTTTGTTTTATTGAAGTGCGGGAAAAGGCCCCGGGACCGATGCTACCGCAAGGTGGCGAGTCGGGTGTATCTGATTTGCGACGAGATCCCGCGGGTCCATCACAACAACACGAGGAGGCGAATCGATGACGAAGCAGTCACGGCTTCAGGGGCGCGAAGTGGCGTCCGGTCTGCAGTTTCCCGAAGGCCCGGTGGTACTGGCCGACGGATCGGTGGTGCTGGTGGAAATCGCGCGGGGCACCTTGACGAAAATCCGGCCGGACGGCGGCACGGAAGTCGTCGCGGAACCCGGCGGCGGGCCCAACGGCCTCGCCCTGGGTCCCGACGGCCACTGCTACGTCTGCAACAACGGCGGCTTCACCTGGGGTCGCGAACCGAGCGGCCTGCTGCGCCCCGTCGGACGCGGCGATCCGTACACCGGCGGGCGCATCGAGCGCGTCGATCTGGCCACCGGCAAGGTGGAGGTGCTGTACACCGAATGCGATGGCGTGCCGCTCAACGGGCCGAACGACATCGTGTTCGATGATCGCGGCGGGTTCTGGTTCACCGATCTGGGCAAGGTGTACGGCCGGTTGATGGATCGTGGCGCCGTCTACTACGCGCGGATGGACGGCAGCCTGATCCGTGAAGTGGCCTTCCCGGTCGTCACCCCCAACGGCATCGGCCTGTCGCCCGACGGTTCGACCGTCTACGTCGCCGAGACCGAGACCAGCCGGCTGTGGGCATTCGAAATCGTCGGCGAGGGCGAAGTCCGCAAGTTGCCGTGGCCTTCCCCCCATGGCGGAAAACTGGTGGCCGGCCTGCCCGGCTATCAGCGTTTCGATTCGCTGAAGGTCGAAGCCGGCGGCAACATCTGCGTCGCGACGCTGATCCAGGGCGGCATCAACGTGTTCAGCCCCGACGGCGCCTGGCTCGAATCCCATGCGGCGCCGGAGCCCTATTGCACGAACCTCGCGTTCGGCGGCGCCGACCTGCGCAAGGCCTACGTCACGCTGTCCGGCTTCGGCAGCCTGCTGGAGGTCGAATGGCCGCGCCCCGGCTTGAAGCTGCACGGGCAAACCCTGTGACGTCTCCCCTTTCGGAAACCGCCATGAGCACCGATCCAGAATCCATCCGCACCCGCTTCCTCGCGGTCGACACGACCACCGTCTCCGATGTGCTCGAACAGGTCGGCTGCCACCATCAGGCGCTGGCGACCCATCTGGTGCCGATCGCCGTCGATCAGCCGAAACTCGCCGGCTTCGCGTACACCGTACGCGGGCAACTCACGCCCTACGCCGGACCCGGCGATCCCGACAAGATGGCCGCCATCGACGGCATGAAGCCGGGCGTCGTGTCGATCTGGGCCGGTGATGCCGAAGGCATGGCCTGCTTCGGCGAACTGCTGGCGCTGGGCATGAAACGACGCGGCTGCGTCGGTGCCGTCGTCAACGGCGGTGTCCGCGACTCCCACTGGATCGCGAAGCACGGTGTGCCGATCTACGCCCGCTATCGCTCGCCGGTGCAGTCGATCGGCCGCTGGAAAGTGACAGGTTGTCAGATTCCGGTCGCCATGCCGGGGGCCACCGCCAAACGTGTCGACGTGGTGCCGGGCGACTTCATCCTCGGCGACGCGGACGGCGTCGTCGTGGTGCCGGCCGCCCATATCGAGGCCGTGCTGACGGAAGCCGAGAAGATCACCGCGCGCGAGAACCGCATCCGCACGGAGATCGACGACGGCGCCGCGTTGGGCGTGATCCTGGGGCGCTACGGCCGCGTCTAGGGAAACGCCGAACACGTCTCGCGATGCGCGTTGGCGCCGGCATGGATGAGTGCGAGCGGGAGGCAGCCAAGGCTTGCGCCTTGGCAACGAGAACCGCGATGCA
>JAHCKV010000602.1 GCA_026125595.1 Burkholderiales bacterium
GTTGGTGGACTGAACGATCATGACCGGCGGCAGCCTCGTCCGGTATCTGTGGCTGTCGATCGCGGCAGCCCTCGTCACGATCGCGCTGAAGACCGCGGCGTGGTGGTTCACCGGATCGGTCGGGCTGCTGTCGGACGCCATCGAATCGTGCGTGAATCTGGCGGCCGCGGTGATGGCATTGGCGATGATGGCATTGGCGGAACGCCCCGCTACCGAAGAGCACGCGTTCGGATTCAGCAAGGCGCAGTACTTTTCCAGTGGGTTCGAGGGCGGCATGATTTTCATCGCGGCCGCGGCGATCATCTGGACGGCGGCACCGCGCCTGATCCATCCGCAACCGGTGGACGCGCTCGGCCTGGGGCTGGGCATTTCCGTCGCGGCTTCCGCCGTCAATCTGCTGGTGGCGCGCGTACTGCTCGGAGTCGGTCGCAAGCATCGCGCGATCGCACTCGAAGCGGACGGGCATCATCTGATGACCGATGTGTGGACCTCGGCCGGTGTCATCGTTGGTGTCGGCGCCGTGGGCCTCACCGGGTGGCTCGTGCTGGATCCGCTGATTGCGATCGCCGTGGCGCTGAACATCCTGTGGACCGGATTCGGATTGATGCGGCGGTCCGCGCTGGGTCTGCTCGACCGTGCGTTGCCGCTGGAGCAGAGGGATGCCATCCGTGACCTGCTGGCGCCGTACGAGGCGCAGGGCATCGTTTTCCATGCGCTGCGGACGCGCGAGGCAGCGGGGCGATCATTCATCACGATGCACGTGCTGGTGCCCGGTGAATGGAGTGTGCAGCGTGGTCACGATCTGCTGGAATCGGTGGAGCGCGACATCCGTGCGGTGATTCCCGGTGCCGTCATCACGACCCACCTGGAGCCGGTGGAGGATCCGCGCGCCCACGCTGATCTCGAACTCGATCGCTGAGGGCTCTTCAGATTTTCGGATTTCTGCCGTAGTGAACAATGCGGCACATCACCGGGAAGAGGCGTCCATGATCGTCGGCAGCAGCAGCGTGGCAATGGAATCGACCTGGTTCTCGGAGACGCGGCGTGAAGTCGCCGAGACGTTGCGGGTCACGGCGCGGCGCGCCGCCGACGTCGCGATGGCACCGACGGCGGCGGCACCGACCGATGCGGCGGGTGCGGTCGGTGACGGACTGTCGCCCGAACTGGCGCTGCTCAAGGCGTTCGTCGAACGGTTGACCGGCCGCGAAGTGCGGCTGTTCAGTCTGCAGCCCGCATCGGCGGGCGCCGGTGGTGCTGCCGCAGCGCAGCCGCAGGACAGTGGTCCGATCGTCGAATACGAACGTGTCGAACGACTGGTCGAGCATGAGCGGACGAGCTTCGCCGCCGCCGGCGCAGTCAAGCTGGACGATGGCCGCGAGATCACGTTCTCGATGGCGTTCACGATGGAGCGGCTGCACGTCGAAGAGAGCCGCGTGGCATTCTCCAATGCGCCGGCGAATCGCAAGGATCCGTTGATGCTCGATCTGGGCGGCGGCCCGGTGCAGTTGTCGAACGTCCGCTTCGATTTCGATCTCGACGCGGACGGCATCACGGAGTGGGTGCCGACGACCGCGGGCGACACGTGGATCCTCGCATTCGATCGCAACGATGACGGCCGTGTCGACGACGGTCGCGAACTGTTCGGGCCGACGACCGGCAACGGGTTCACCGAACTGTCGCGCCTGGATGAAGACGGCAACGGTTGGATCGACGCCGGCGACACCGCCTACGGCAGGCTGATGCTGTGGCAGCCCGCCGCGTCGGGCACGGGACGATCGATGGATCTTGCGACGGCCGGGATCGGGGCGTTGCAGACCACGGCGATCGAGACGCCGTTCTCGATCCGAGACGCGGACAACACCGAACTCGGACTGGTCCGCGCCAGCGCCGTTTATCTGAAGGAAAGCGGTGCGGTCGGTGCGTTGCAGCAGGTCGATCTGACCGTCTGACCGCTCCTGCGCGTCGGGGCCGTCACCAGTCGGGGTTGTAACCGGTGATGATCACGCCGCCGGATTTCTCGTCGTGGGCGAGATCCAGCATCTTCCGCTCCTTGGCTTCCTCCAGCAGTTTCGAGAACGACCCGAAGCCGTAGTAGGTTTCGTTGAAGCCCGGACGCCGGCGTTTCAGCGTCTGCTTCACCATCGAGCCCCAGATCTTGTCGTCGGTGCCGCGCTCTTCGAACAGCGCTTCGATGGTTTCCATGACCAGGTCCAGGGCTTCCTGGTGCTTTTGCTCCTCGCTCTTCGGCGCGCCTTCCGCGTTGCCCTCGACGACGGCGGCTTCCGTGACCGGCGGTTCGATCGAGGACGCATCGGCGGCTGGCGCGTCGATGGCGGCGCCGTT
>JAHCKV010000603.1 GCA_026125595.1 Burkholderiales bacterium
GGATCACCGAATCCTCGATGCTGCCGTAGCTGTGCACCCGCACGTTGGAGAACAGCATCGAGCGCTTCACCGTCGAGCCGCTGATGATGCAGCCGCCCGAGACCATGGAGTCGGTGGCGTAGCCGCGCCGGCCCTCGTCGTCGAACACGAACTTCGCCGGGGGCAGCTGCTCCTGGTAGGTCCAGATCGGCCAGTCCTGGTCGTACAGATTGAGGTCGGGGGTGACGCGCGTGAGGTCCATGTTGGCTTCCCAGTAAGCATCTACCGTGCCGACGTCTTTCCAGTACGCCGGCTTGTCCTCGTCGCCGACGCAGCTGTCGTCGAAGCTCTGGGCGAACACGCGGTAGCGCGGCACCAGGTGGGGGATCAGGTCCTTGCCGAAGTCGTGGCTGGAGCCGGGCGTGTCGGTGTCGCGCTGCAGTTGTTCGTACAGGAACTTCGCATTGAATACATACAGACCCATGCTCGCCAGCGCGACGCCGGGCTTGCCGGGAATCTCCCGCGGTTGCGGATGCTTCTCGCGAAACTCGCGGACCCGCCAGTCCGGGTCGACGCCCATCACGCCGAAATCGCGCGCCTCCGCCGCCGGCACTTCGATGCAAGCAGCCGTCATGTCGGCCTGCTTGAGCACGTGGTATGCGAGCAGCCGGCCGTAGTCCATCTTGTAGATGTGGTCTCCGCCCAGAACCAGCACATACTCCGGATCGACGGCCCGCAGGATGTCGAGGTTCTGGTAGACGGCGTCGGCGGTGCCGGCGTACCAGCCTTCGTCGAGCCGCTGGGACGCCGGCAGCACGTCGACGAACTCGTCGAAGCGGCCGTCGAGGAAACTCCAGCCGCGCTGGATGTGGCGGATCAGGCTGTGGGCCTTGTACTGCGTGGCGACCCCGATCCGGCGGACGCCGGAGTTGACGCAGTTCGACAGCACGAAATCGATGATGCGGAATTTTCCGCCGAAGGGAACGGCGGGCTTGGCCCGCCAGTCAGTGAGTTGACGCAGTCGACTGCCACGGCCACCCGCCAGAATCAGCGCGTAGGTGTTCTTGGTCAGTCTGCTGACGAAACGACTTGCGAGTTCGGTCGACATGGGCAGCACTCTTCTGGAGAAGGAATGTGACCGCGGGCGGATCTTTTCGCTCGCGCCTGCCATGATAATGGTGTCCCTCCCGTTTCCCCACCTGCAGCACGCCGTCGTGCAACACTTTCCGTGACCGATTCACACCTACAAGCCCTGCTCGCCGCCCGCTTTCACGATCCGCTGTCCGTGCTCGGTATCCATACCGACGGCGGCATCGTCGTGCGTCACCTCGATCCCAGCGCTGAACGGGCCTGGGTGATGGCCGGTTCGGCCATGCTGCCGATGGTGCAGTGCGGGGACGGCATCTTCGAATGGCGCGGCGACGCCACACCGCCGACGCCGTTGCGCATCCGTGTCGCACGCCCCGGTGGACTGGTGACGGTCGTGAGCCCGTGGGCATTCGGCGTGCAGATCCCCGAATCGGACGTGCATCTGTTCAACGAGGGCAAGCTGCTGCAGGCGTGGCGCACCCTCGGGGCCCACGCGCAGACCCGCGATGGCGTCGCCGGGGTCCGGTTCGCCTGCTGGGCGCCGAACGCCGAACGCGTCAGCGTCGTCGGAGATTTCAATGCGTGGGACGGACGCTGTCATCCGATGCAGTCCCGGGGCGGCAGCGGGCTGTGGGAACTGTTCGTGCCCGAGCTGCCAGCGGGGGCGCTGTACAAGTTCGAGATCCGCAACCGCGCCACCGGCGATGTCGTGGTGAAAACGGATCCATATGGGCAGCAGTTCGAGCGCCGGCCGGGAACCGCGGCCCGCGTCACGCCGGTATCGGCCTTCGCGTGGACCGACAACGACTGGCTGCAGGCCCGCGCCAGACGCGATTGGCTGCATGCCCCGCTCAACACCTACGAAGTGCACATGGGGTCGTGGATGCGGCACCCCGACGGTCGTTTCCACACCTATCGCGAGCTGGCCGAGCGGCTGATTCCGTACGCCGTCGATCTCGGCTACACGCACCTCGAGCTGTTGCCCGTGTCGGAACATCCGCTTGATGAGTCGTGGGGTTACCAGACCACGGGTTACTTCGCACCGACGAGCCGCTTCGGCGATCCGGATGACCTGCGCGCGTTCGTCGACGCCTGTCATCAGGCTGGTCTCGGCGTGATTCTCGACTGGGTGCCGGGGCATTTTCCGCAGGATGCGTGGGCGCTGGCGCGGTTCGACGGCACGGCGCTGTACGAACATGAGGATCCGCGGCTCGGCCTGCACAAGGACTGGGGCACGCACATCTTCAACTACGGCCGCAACGAAGTGAAAAGCTT
>JAHCKV010000604.1 GCA_026125595.1 Burkholderiales bacterium
CCGGCACAACAAGGGGCTGGACCGATTCACCGTGCGCGGCAGGGAGAAGGTCGACGGGCAGTGGAAGCTGATGTGCCTGGTGCACAACATCGCGAAGCTGGCCCATCACGGATACGGCCGATGACCGAGAAGCGGAAGACGAAGAGCAGGAACGCCGGAAGAAGAGCGTTGAGCAACCACCACGGCAATCCGGCGAGAAAACCATCCGCGATGACGAACGCCACCGGCATCACCCCCTGAAACGGAGATCGCCTATGATCGACAGCATCCGGGTTCAGACTTCAGTTATTCGACAGCGTCGTTAGGCCTCACAACATGACACTCGACTCTCTCATGTCTGGTTTGATTGGAGCAGTAATCGGGGGTGTCCTGACGGGCGTCTTTTCGATCATTGCAGTAAACAAGACTGAAAAGCACAACCGTGATTCGCAGGCAGAAGCGGACTCAAGGGTTCTCAAGGGCTTACTGCAGGCGCTTCATGACGAACTGGAGTCAATATTTGAACGCTACCAAGAGACGATGGGAGTACATATCGAGTCTCTTCCAGAAGGGAAACCTTTGTTGACGTACTACCCTGTCATCAACGACTTCTTCACTGTCTACAACGCGAACGCCTTCCTGATCGGGCGAATTGAGAACAACGACCTACGAAAGTCGCTTGTCCGTACGTATATCCTCGCCAAAGGCCTCGTCGACTCGTACCGAATGAACAATGAACTACTGTCAAAGTTCGAGCACTGGCACGCACTGTCAGCAGAGACAAACAATCCTGTTCATCAGCAGTACGCACAAGATCAGTTCGACGCACTTGTCACCTATGGCACACAGCTGAAGAAGGGCCATATCGACGTTAAGAAGTGCGTTCTAGATCTCATGCGAATGCTGCACAAACGTGGCGTTCTCCATGAGGCCTAACCCCTCTATATGGACTCCCCCCATCTGAGAAGAGACTGATCGATAGAAGTGGCCGTTGGGGAAAAGCCTGCAGTCGACTATCCGACATCTGAGGTGGGCTCGTGGTGGCCCGTGCCGACATGGAATCTGCAACACCGAAGCGCCAATCGTTACAAGCGGCAGGCGTGCGGCTGCCGGAAGCGTTATCGGCGTCGAACGATGCGGGGCGACCCGGGTAGCCATGATGGGCGATCGTGTCTCTTGGGCAAGCGGCGGTGGAAGGGTGGTGGGTTCGGATGCTCGATGAGCGCTCAGCCGGGCATCGCCAAGGCCGTGCGTTCGATCTTCTGATTGATGCGTCGGGGGCTGCCATAGGGCTCGCCGTCGCGCAGGGTGGCGTAGCAGATGCGGGCCATCTTGTTGGCCAGCGCGCAGGCGGCCTTGTTGTGATTGCTGCGACTCTGCACCCCGAGTGCCCAGCGGCGTAGCGGATCGAGGTCGCGCCCGGATTGGGCAGCCATCTTGGCCGCCCGCAGCACAGCACGGGCACCATGGGTGAGCAGCATGCGCAGGTAGCGATCGCCGCGCTTGGAGATGCGACCCAGATGACGGGTGGAGCCAGAGGAGTGCTCCTTCGGCGTGAGACCGAACCAGGAGGCGAAGTGCCGGGCATCGCGGAAATGCTGCACCGAGCCGCTGGTGGCGGCGACCATGGCGGTGGCGGTGAGCAGTCCCACTCCGGGGATCGACAGCAGCGTCGTGCAGGCGGGCGACTGCCGAGCCAGCGCGGAGAGTGCACGCTCGAGCTGGGCGATGCGCGCTTCGAGCAGACGGATCTCCTCCACCAGCAAGACCATCGTGCCGCGGATCAGTGTCGGCACGGCCGAGTGTGGGTCAGCGAGCACCCGGGCGATCTGCTCCACCCCGAGGCGGGCCCCTTGAGCGATGGCGATCCCGAACTCGCGGCAGAAGCCGCGCAGCGCATTGATGCGGCTGGTGCGGGTGGCCATCCACAGCGAGCGGGTGCGATGCAGCGCCTGCAGCCCTTGTTGCTCGACGCTCTTGATGCGCACCGGCACGATGTCGACGCAGCGAGCGGCTTCGAGCAAGGCGGCAGCGTCGGCGGCGTCGGTCTTGTTGCGTTTCACGTAGGCGCGCACATAGGCCGCCGGCAGCAGCTTGACCGCGATGCCCCGCGCCTGGAGCCAGCGCGCCCAGTGATGCGCCGAGCCGCAGGCTTCCATGACCACCAGCGCGACGGCGCGATTGGCGAACCAGCGCTCGAACTGGCTGCGGGTGAGGCGGTGGGATTCGCGAACCGTCCAGCTCGCATCGGCGACGACGAGTTGGAACACGCTCTTGGCCAGATCGACGCCCACGACGGTGGCATGGGCAGAAGCGACGGTAGTAGCATTCATCTCGGTCTCCCCTTTGGTTGATCGCT
>JAHCKV010000605.1 GCA_026125595.1 Burkholderiales bacterium
TCGGCGCAAGGGTTGTCACTGGGAGTGATGCGATGAACCGGTATCCCGATTTCATCGGCAAGGCCACGGTGCTGATCGTGGACGACACGCCGGAGAATCTGACCGTGATGTCCGCGCTGTTGAAAGACCAATACCGCACGAAGGTCGCCACCAGCGGCGAGCGGGCGCTGCGCATTGCGGCGACGGTGCCACAGCCGGACATCGTGCTGCTCGACATCATGATGCCGGAGATGGACGGCTACGAAGTGTGCCGGCGATTGAAGGCCGACGCGGCCACCGCCGCCATTCCGGTGATTTTCCTGACCGCACGTTCCGCGGTCGAGGACGAGCAGGCCGGATTCGATGTCGGTGCGGTCGACTACATCACGAAGCCGATTTCGCCACCGACGGTGCTGGCACGGGTTCGTACCCACCTGACGTTGAAGGCCAGTGCCGATTTCCTGCGCGATCAGAACGCCTATCTCGAATCGGAGGTGGTACGGCGTGTCCGCCAGGTCTCCACGCTGCAGGATGTCGCGATTGTCGCGATGGCGTCGCTGGCGGAGTCGCGCGACAACGAGACCGGCAACCATCTGCGGCGTACGCAGAACTACGTGCGGGTGCTCGCCTACGAGCTGCGCAAGCTCGACAAGTACGCGCCGCTGCTGGGCGACATGACCATCGAGATGCTGTACAAGTCGGCGCCGCTCCATGACATCGGAAAGGTGGGCATCCCCGACAGCATCCTGCTGAAGCCGGGCAAGCTGACCGACGAAGAGTTCGAGATCATGAAGACCCACACGACCATCGGCCGTGATGCGATCCTCGCGGCCGAGCGCCAACTGGACGAACCGGATTCGTTTTTCGCGCTGGCCCGCGAGATTGCGCACTATCACCAGGAAAAATGGGATGGCACGGGTTATCCGGAAGGGTTGCGTGGCGAGCAGATTCCGGTGTCGGCGCGGTTGATGGCGTTGGCCGACGTCTACGACGCGTTGATCTCGTCGCGGGTCTACAAGCCGCCGTTCACGCAGGAGGCCGCCGCCAAGGTCATCCGGGCCGGTCGGGGATCGCATTTCGATCCCGACGTCGTGGACGCCTTCACGCGCGTCGAGCACGTCTTCCGCGAGATCGCGGAGCGCTATCTCGACAACGCCAAGGACGTGCCCGAGGGCGCGCTGTCTTGACGGGATCCGGAGGGGCGGTCGATTTCGACCGAAGCGTGTCGCTGCTGCGCCATCCGGAGTCACGCACCAGCCCCATCCGGCGCATCGACGTGCAGGTGGCGTCGAACGTCGCCGGCATCGCACTGCGCTACCGGCTGACGGGGGACCTGCAGGCCGTCCGCTGGCCGGCACCGGCCGCACCGGGTCGTGCGGATCGTCTGTGGGAGCACACCTGCTGCGAAGCCTTCGTCTCCACGGGCGACGGGTCGGCGTACCGCGAGTTCAACTTCGCACCGTCGCGGCAATGGGCAGCCTACGGCTTTCGTCGCTATCGGGAGCGGGAAGCGGCGACGATCGACCTCGAATCGCCGATCGTCGTCGCGCGGGTCGGCGACGATTTCGAGTTGCGCGTCGTGCTGCCGCTGCTCGCCGGCGACGGCGGCGCCGTCCGCATCGGCCTCTCCGCCGTGATCGAGGCCGACGATGGCACCATGGCGTACTGGGCGCTGCGGCATCTGCCGGGCCGTCCCGATTTCCATCATCCCGATACCTTCACGCTGATGCTCGACAAGCCCGGCGTTCCCGGAGAACACCCTTGAAGTTCGGTATCGATCGTCTGCTCGAAGAACCGGCACTGCGCAAGCCGCTGCGCAAGCGCCGCATCGCCCTGCTGGCGCATCCGGCATCCGTGACTGCGGACCTGACCCATTCGCTCGACGCGCTCGCCGCGCTGCCGGATCTCGAGCTGACCGCCGCGTTCGGTCCGCAGCACGGACTGCGCGGCGACAAGCAGGACAACATGGTGGAGTCGCCGGATTTTCGCGATCCGAAGCACGACATCCCGGTGTTCAGCCTGTACGGCGAAGTGCGCCGGCCCACCGACGCCATGCTCGACACGTTCGATGTGTTGCTGGTCGATCTGCAGGATCTCGGTTGTCGCATCTACACGTTCATCACGACGCTGCGCTATGTGCTCGAAGCGGCGGCGAAGGGCGGTCAGTCCGTGTGGGTGCTGGACCGGCCGAATCCCGCCGGGCGCCCGGTCGAAGGGCTGGCGCTGCGGGCAGGCTGGGAGAGCTTCGTCGGCGCCGGACCGATGCCCATGCGGCACGGGCTCACGATGGGCGAGATCGGCCTGTGGTTCGTGCGCACGCTGAATCTCGACGTGGACTATCGCATTGTCGAGATG
>JAHCKV010000606.1 GCA_026125595.1 Burkholderiales bacterium
GCCCCGCCCGCGGCCCGGCTGCGCGAAGCCGGCGCGGTGTTCCTCGGCAAGACGACGATGCCGGACTTCGGCATGCTGTCGTCGGGGTTGTCGAGCTTCCATGGCATCACGCGCAATCCGTGGCACCTCGACCGCAATCCCGGCGGATCGAGCGCCGGTGCCGGGGCGGCGGCGGCCGCCGGCTACGGTCCGCTGCATCTCGGCACCGACATCGGGGGCTCGGTGCGGTTGCCGGCCAATTGGTGCGGCATCTTCGCGCTGAAGCCCAGCCTCGGCCGCGTCCCCATCGACCCGCCCTACATGGGTCGCGTCGTCGGTCCGATGACCCGAAGCGTCGAAGACGCCGCCCGGGCGATGGGCATCCTGTCGCAACCGGACCGCCGTGATCACATGAATCTGCCGTGGCAACCGATCGAATGGATGCAACTCGAACGCAGCCTGAAAGGTATCCGAATCGGCCTGTTGCTCGAGGTCGGTTGTGGTTTGCCGGTCAATCCGGAAGTGCGCACTGCCGTCGAAGATGCCGCGCGGGCATTCGCCGCCGCCGGCGCGATCGTCGAGCCGATGCAGCCCTGGTGCAATGAAGCCCTGCTGCACGGCACCGACAACTTCTGGCGGGCACGCGCGTGGTCGGACCTGAAGAATCTCGATGCGGACCGACGCGCCAACGTGCTGCCGTTCATCCGCTCGTGGGCGGAGAGCGGTGCCGCGCTGTCCGGCGAAGACGTGTTCCACGCCTACACCCAGACCGTGAACCTGCGCGCCGCGACCAACTTCGCGCTGCAACCGTATGACTACGTGCTGTCCCCGGTCAGCCCGGTATCGAGCTTCGCCGCCGAACTTCCGTGCCCCACGAACGAACTGCCGACGGCGCTGGATCACATCGGCTTCACCGCGCCGTACAACATGGGTGAACAACCCGCAGCGTCCATCAACTGCGGCTATACCGGCGAAGGCCTGCCGATCGGACTGCAGATCGCCGGACACCGCTTCGACGATCTCGGCGTGCTGCAGATGGCCCGGGCCTGGGAGGTCATGCGGCCGGAACAGAAGGCCTGGCCGCAAGTACCGATTCGCTGAATCGGACCGCTGCGCACCGGCGCGAGGATCGCGGCAGCACCGATGCGTTCCGGCACCACGGGCATCGAAGGCCTGCGCGCCCCAGGTGCTGCGCACCCGGCCCGAGGACCTCGCCCACCACCGATGCGTTCCGGCACCACGGGCATCGAAGGCGGGCGCCCCAGGTGCTGCGCACCCGACGCGGGACCCCGTGGTGCTAATTCAGGTTGACCATCACATGCCGGACGGTGGTGTAGTCCTCGAGGCTGTACATCGACATGTCCTTGCCGTAGCCGGACATCTTGACGCCGCCGTGGGGCATTTCCGTGGCGAGCATGAAATGCGTGTTGACCCAGGTGGCGCCGTATTGCAGGCGTGATGCCGCCTGCATCGCCTTCGACACATCGCGGCTCCAGACCGACGATGCGAGGCCGTAGTCGGAATCGTTGGCCCACGCGACAGCCTGATCGACGTCGGTGAAGCGCGTCACCGACACGACCGGACCGAAGACTTCCTTGCGCACGATCTCGTCGTCCTGCCGTGCGCCCGCCACGACGGTCGGTTCGTAATAGAAACCGCTGCCGGCGCCGGGGCGACCACCGGTGGTCACTTCCATGTGCTTTTCGGCACGGGCACGGTCGACAAACCCGGCGACCCGCTCGCGCTGGGTGCTGGAAATCACCGGACCCAGTTCCGTCGCGTCGTCTTCGGTCGACCCCATCTTGAGCGACGCCACCGCCGACGAAAGATCGGCCACGAGCTTCTCGTAGATCTTGTCACCGGCATAGACGCGACACGCGGCGGTGCAGTCCTGCCCCGCGTTGTAGTAACCGAAAACCTTGACGCCCTCGACGACCGCGGCGAGATCGGCATCGTCGAACACGATCACCGGCGCCTTGCCGCCCAGTTCCAGATGGGTGCGCTTGATCGTCGGAATGGCGGCCTGCAACACCGCCTGTCCGGTGCCGATGCTGCCGGTGATGGACACCATCGCGACCTTCGGATGCGAAACCAGCGGCTGCCCCACGCTCTTGCCCCGGCCATGGACCACGTTGACGACACCGGCGGGAAAGATCTCGGCGCACAGTTTGCCGAGATACAGCGTGCTCAGCGGCGTCATCTCGGACGGCTTGATCACCAGCGCGTTACCGGCGGCCAGCGCCGGGCCGAGCTTCCACGCCGCCATCATCAACGGATAGTTCCACGGCGTGATCTGCGCGACGACGCCGACAGGATCGCGGCGGATCATGCTGGTGAATCCCGGCAGGTACTC
>JAHCKV010000607.1 GCA_026125595.1 Burkholderiales bacterium
GGGAAATCCTCTTCTCGGATGGGACGCCGTTCTATACCGTATCCGCCCGGTCGGGTGATCTATCCCCGCACGTCATGGTCATCGATGAAGTTGCACGCAGCTCAGGGCTACGTTTCGATGCGGCTGGCACTTGGGCAGTGAGCGCGGTGCCGGAACCCGCGTCGGTGTTTCTCATGGGCATGCCCCTAGTGGCGTTCGCGGGTTACCGTCTCCGTTCTGCGCTTCGTGCGGACCGTCGCATCGCTTGATCGCGGTCCCGTAAATGTGCTCATCGTTCAGAGTCTACCTTTCCGGGCGCCAGCGCTTCGCCTAACAGGTCATACAACCGGGTAGCTGTTTCGCGCGGCAGGCGTAGAGCGCACAAATCGCCGACGGGGTCGATCAGCCGGATGATAGCTTTCCCGTCGTCGGAAAACTCCACTCGACTGGCGTACGAAAAATCGAGCTCGACATCCACCTTCTTTTGTTCGCTCACATCTATTCTTCCTCTGGCGAGTTACCGAAAAGCCGTTCGATGAGATCCAAATCCTGACCGAAGCGCAGCATCCCCGCATCGCGTCGCGTCGGTTGATTGCACTCTGCGGCGCCGAATCGGATCCCGACGTGAGCGGCCGCCGGCGTGAAATAGAAGATCATTTGTCCGGTGCTCCTGTCGAAGCGACTGAACACTGCGGCGTTGTTGCTTGTGCCCGCTGCTACGCCCATCGGCATAGACAGATCGTTTGCGAGGGCGTCAGCGGCCTCACCCCCTTCCACGACCAATTGTCGCCATCCGCTCAACGTAGCCATGGGGTCCTCCTATCTTTACGCTGAAGGGCCGGCCGCTACGAACTGTCCGCCTGGCCGCCGGTTGAGCAAGTCCCGCACATAGTCGGCCACCTGATGAAACGAGGTGGCCACCTCCGCTGACATCAGGGCTGATTCTTGTGAACTCAGTTGCGGAAGCGCCATCAACTGAAAGTCCTGCTGGGCGCGCTCAAGGGCGGCGCGCAACTCGACGAGCACCAGAGTGGGCGCTAGATCTGAAGACACGGGACCGGGCTTCGAGAGTATTCGATCTACGAGCCACTCGATCGCAGCGTTACGGGCAACGATGCGGGCGTCGGTCAGGATCTGCGAAAACTCTTTCTCGATTTCCATGGCAAGCTCTTCAGCGGAGTTTCCGCGTCTGAGATGCGGAAACGTTGATGTACGCCGTGGGGCGCGAAGGCAGTCATATCGATGCGCCCCTTCGCGGGATGAGATCGAACTTGAGCAGGTCTCCGTCTGGTCCTGGCCGCACCGTGAATTGGGCAATCAACTCCTGGTTCGCGGCGGTGACCATGCGCTTGTATTGCGCCACCCCATCCGCGTCCAGTTTGAGCATCAGTTTCGTCGCTCGGCGCGACGCGACGTAGGACCCGCAGGTCGGACATCGCATCGTCACCCAGCGCCCGAAGCTCCCACCTTTGGAGACTTCTGCGAGGTCGTTGCAGAAAAAGCACTTGTTCTTCACGTCTTCGTTTCTATCTCTTCGGCGTGCGCCGGCCGTCGAAGCCGCCGGTGGTCGATAACCCAACTGACTGACTTGCCTCTATCTCGCGCTGCGGCACCAGAGCGGAGTCGCAGTGCTCGCACTTGCGCGCCTTGCGCAATACTAGCTCGCGACAGTCGGGACTGCGGTTCCAATGGTATCGGTTCAGTCGCGCCGGATTCGACTTTGCCGCGATAGTTGCGAAGATCAGGTGCAACGGAGTGGTCAGAATCGACGCCCAGGGCCATCCGAAGGGAAAAACTACGGCGTGCACCACGGCGAATGTAGCCATGTTCTATGGGACGCACACGCGGAACAGCAGAAATCCCTGCGAGGGGCAGACCGACAGCGGAGACGCTAACAGAAAGATGGAAGGGCAGGCGGCCTACACTGTGGCGACTTTGTCGGCACAACGCAATCCGGTGCACGGTTTTCTTCACTGGGGCACTTCCTGTCGTCGACCGCCCCATCCAATTCGTTCAGGCAGTGGGCTGCCCATCCCGCGGTTTGCAGTCCCCGAATCGAGGCGCCATTGAGGGAGCTACTGTTTGCTCCGCGCGTTGACGGGGTCTTGAAGCCAACGAAGAGTCGATGAATTTCATATCGCGAAATTCACGCATTGTTTTACGTCTGATGTAAACAAATGTCAGCTCAACTCCTTTGCTCGACCATTTCGCTGATGCGCTGCTTCACCGGGGCGTCCGCCGATCACAATCGCAACTGCGGTGGATAGCGTGGGGGATGCTAGAAGCCGCTCCTCGGAATCCCAGTACTGGCGCGGGGTTGACATCCTATCTCCGGCACCAGTCCCCCACGGG
>JAHCKV010000608.1 GCA_026125595.1 Burkholderiales bacterium
ACGATGTCAAGCACGAGTATCGCTGCGAGCACGAGATCCGGCCGCCCCGTTTCCCGACCATCGGTCAGCAGGTAGCCGACGCCGCGCGTCGCAGCGATCAATTCGGCCGCAACGAGAAACATCCAGCTCAAGCTCAGGCCTTGACGCAGTCCGGTGAACAGACTCGGCAGCGAAGCCGGCACCAGAACCCGCAGCGCGACGGCGGTGGACGTCAGGCCGAACGCCCGGGCAACTTCGACCAGCTTCCGGTCGACGTTGCGAATGCCGGCATGCAGATTCAGCGCGACCGGAAACAGCGCACCGATCGCGATCAGCGTGATCTTCGGCGCTTCGTCGATGCCGAGCCACAACAGCAGCAGCGGCACCCACGCCAGGCTCGGGATGGCGCGCAGTGCCTGCAGCGTCGGGCCGACGAACTGATCCACACGCCGGCTCAACCCCGTCGCGACACCGAGCACCGCGCCGGCGGAAGCGCCGATGGCGAACCCAGCCAGCACACGTCCGACGCTGGCGCCCAGATGCCCCCACAGACCATCACCCGCCAGGTCGACGACCGTCGCGAACACCGTGCTCGGGGCAGGCAGAAGATGGGCCGGCACCGCGCCGACCCGCACCAGGATTTCCAGCAGCGCAAGCCCGATCAGCGGCAACCAGATGCCGCGCGGAATCACATGCCGCTCGGGCTCGGTCAACCATTGCGAGGGATCCTCGCTCAATTCCTGCGCCAACGGACGCGCGGTAAAGCGTTGCATGGTCGATCACTCCAACCGAGCCGCGATCTGCCCTACGACCGGTTCGACCAGCGCCGACACGGCCTGCTCCAGATTCACCCCCTTGCGGACCAAACCCTCGTCGGCCAGCACGGGCGCCGCCGCCCGCAACGCCGACCCGAGCGTGGCCGATGAAATCGGACCCGCGAAATCGGTACGCTGCAACTGCAGTTTCGCGACGGCGATCGGCAGCCGCGCCTCTTCCGCGAGAATCTGCGCGGCTTCCTGTGGATGGGAAACGATCCATTGTCGGGCACGTTCGTAGACCGCAATCACACGCGTCACCGCCAGCGGCGACTTCGCGAGGAACGATTCGCTCGTGTTCAGCACGCCGAATGTGTTGAACTCCGGATTGCGATACAACAATCGCGCCCCACCTTCGAGCTCGGCGGCGGCCAAATGGGGATCGAGCCCCGCCCACGCGTCGACCCGCCCCTGTTCCAGCGCGACCCGGCCATCGGGATGCTGTAGATGCACGATCTCCACGTCATGGCGACCGATGCCGAATGTGCGCAGCGTTCGCACGAGGAACAGGTAGGGATCGGTTCCCTTGGTGGCGGCGATCTTGCGTCCTTTCAGATCCTGTGGCGTCCGGATCGGCGAATCCTTCCCGACCGCAAGCGCCGTCCATTCGGGACGTGAATAGACATACACCGCGCGCACCGGGTTGCCGTTGGCCCGCGCCAGCAGTGCGGCGAGACCGGCTGTGCTACCGAAGTCGACGGCACCGCTGTTCAGATACTCGAGCGCGCGATTGCTGCCTTGACTCAACACCCAGCGCACGCGCGTACCGTCTGCGCGGAACGCTTCCTCCGCCCATCCGAACCGCCGGATCACCAAACTGGCCGGCGAGTAATACGCATAGTCGAGCCGCAGCTCGGTCAGTTTCTCGGCGGCGGTCGAGATCTGTGGAAGGGAAGCCAGGAGCAGCAGCGGTGACAGCAGGACGAGACGGCGCATGATCGTTGAATCGAGTCGAAGACCGCAGCCTAGGCACGACCGCCACGGCCAACCACGAACTTTTCGTTGATTGCTTATTCCCGATCATCCATTTCTTGCCGATCCGGCATATGCATTCGAAATAACGTTCGTTCCGGGCCGAGCCCATCGACGATACCGTTCGATCCGTCGACGATGTATCGCACCTCTGCCACATCCTCCGGTAAGCGCGAATCGACGGTCACGACGTCAGTTGCATCGCTGACACCGGTTCTCATGACTCTCTCCTCCACCGAAGAACCCGTGATTTTCCCGGGCGGGTGATCCCCGCCCGTTTTCTTTCCGCCGCCCACCTTGATCCCGCGCCGCTCGTCCCGGATTCATTTCGCCGCCTTGCTGCCTTGGGTCGTGCCGGTCGTGCTGATCGGCCTGTGGCAGATCGGCGCGAGCGTCGGCTGGCTGTCGACCCGCGTCCTGCCCGCACCGATCGACGTGCTGCGGGCCGCGGTATCCATGACACGCTCCGGCGAGATTCCGCGGCACGTGGGGACCAGCGCGTGGCGCGCGCTGACCGGGTTCGCCATCGGCGGCGGCCTCGGGCTTGCACTCGGCCTGCTGAC
>JAHCKV010000609.1 GCA_026125595.1 Burkholderiales bacterium
GGCGTGGGGCCACGGCCGCTGCGGAAGCCGGTACCGTCCGGGATTTCGTGCGACCGCCCGGTGCCCGCTTCTTCATCGGCACACTGGTCGCGCTGGGCTTGCTCGCGCTGCTGCCGTGGGCCGGTGACGACTACGCCGTCGTGCTGGCCACCGACTGCGCGATCTTCGCGCTGTTCGCCGTCAGCCTGCATCTGCTGATGGGCCCGGGCGGCATGGCGTCTTTCGGGCATGCCGCGTTTTTCGGTATCGGCGCCTATGGGGCGGCGCTGCTTGCCAAGCAGGCCGGCTGGCCGATGCTCGGTGCGCTGGCCATGGCACCCGTGGCCGCTGCCGCGTTTGCAGCCGTCGTCGGCTGGTTCAGTGTGCGGCTGTCCGGCGTCTATCTGGCGATGTTGACGTTGGCATTCGCCCAGATCGCGTGGTCGATCGCCTATCAGTGGGACGACGTCACCGGTGGCAGCAACGGGCTGGTCGGCGTCTGGCCCGCGGCGGCGTTCAGCGACAAGACCCGTTACTTCCTGCTGACGCTCACGCTGTGCGGTGCCGGCATCGTCGCGTTGTGGCTGATCCAACGGTCTGCGTTCGGCTATGCGTTGCGCGCCGGACGCGATGCACCCCGCCGCGCCGACGCGCTGGGCATCGCGGTATCGCGTGTCCAGTGGTTCGCGTTTCCGCTGGCCGGCGCCGCCGCGGGTCTCGCCGGTGCGCTGTACGTGTTCAGCAAAGGCAGTCTGGCTCCCGATGTCATGGCGATCAGTCGTTCCGTCGACGGACTGGTCATGGTGTTGCTGGGCGGCCTGCAGACACTCACCGGCCCCGTGGTCGGCGCCGCGCTGTTCACGTGGCTGCAGGACGAGATCATCCGTCGCACCGACTACTGGCGGCTGATTCTGGGCGTCGCCATTCTCGCGATCGTGCTGGCCGTGCCATCGGGCGTGGTCGGCGGCATCGCGCGCGCAGCCGGTCGGGAGAAAGCCTGATGCGCCTCGAAGCCCAGGGCTTGCACAAGCGCTACGGCGGCGTGGACGCGGTCGCGGGCGTGTCGTTCTCGGTCGCCGCCGCGGAGCGGGTCGCGCTGATCGGCCCGAACGGTGCCGGCAAGACCACATGCTTCAACATGATCGGCGGACAGATCCGTCCGTCCGCGGGCCGCGTGCTGCTCGACGGCCGTGACGTGACCAGCCGCCCGCCCCGCTCGCTGTTTCACCTCGGTGTCGGCCGCACGTTCCAGATCGCCACGGTGTTCGCCTCGATGAGCGTCATCGAGAATGTGCAGGTGGCGCTGCTGTCCCATCGACGGCAATCGCTGCGCCCCTGGAGTGGCTTGCGCGACACGGCCGACGGGGCCCGTGCATTGCTGCTGCGCGTCGGACTCGATGGTCAAGCCGGCCGCCCCGCCGCGCAACTGGCCTACGGCGATGTGAAGCGGCTCGAACTGGCACTGGGGCTCGCCAATGAACCGCGGCTTCTGCTGATGGACGAACCGACCGCGGGCATGGCACCGACCGAGCGCCACGCGTTCATGACCCTGGTATCCGACCTCGCGCGACGCGGTGCCGATGGCGACCCGGCACGGGCACCGGCCGTGCTGTTCACGGAGCATGACATGGACGTCGTGTTCGGCCATGCGGATCGCATCCTGGTGCTCGATCGCGGTCGCCTGATCGCCGAAGGCGCACCCGACGCCGTGCGCGCCGATCCGGAAGTGCAGCGGATCTATCTCGGTGAATCCCACACGGAGACCGCGACGTGATCGAAGTGGCCGGGCTCAAAGCCGCGTACGGCCGCGCCGCCGTGTTGTTCGGCGTATCGCTGTCGGTCGCGCGCGGCGAGGCCGTCGCGCTGCTCGGCCGCAACGGTGCCGGCAAGTCCACGACGCTGAAAGCCTTGATGGGCCTGTTGCGCCCGCGCGGCGGAACCGTCCATTTCGGCGGGCACCGCATCGACCGGCTGCCGCCGCATCGGATCTGCCGCCTCGGTTTGGGCTACGTGCCGGAGGAACGACGCATCTTCGCCGGCCTGACGGTCGAAGAGAATCTCGAAGTGGGGCGTCGTCCACCGCACGAGGGTGCCCCGCGCTGGACACCGGCGCGGCTGTTCGAACTGTTCCCGAATCTCGGTCGCATGCGCGACCGGCGCGGCGGCGAAATGTCCGGCGGCGAACAACAGATGCTGACCATCGCGCGGACGCTGATGGGCAATCCGCTGGCGGTGCTGCTGGACGAGCCGTCCGAAGGACTGGCACCGGTGATCGTCGACGACATGGCGCGGGCGATTCGCGAGTTGAAGCGCGAAGGACTGACGGTGTTGCTGTCGGA
>JAHCKV010000061.1 GCA_026125595.1 Burkholderiales bacterium
AACTTCCCGAGATCGTCGCAGTCCGTGTATCCGCCGGGTTGCCCGACTACCTCGCCTGGGTCCGCGACCAGGTGGCGTGACGTGGTGGCTCGTCCACACCCTGGGAGATCTGACTTGTGCCGCAAGCCCCGCCACGATCGGCTGCGAAAATGGGCGATGGTGGCGATCGTGCTGCTGGCGTGGCCGGCTGCCGCGGCGACCGGCCTGCTGACGGCCGACCAGGCGTTCGACCTGACGGCCCGGCAGCACAAGGCCGACGAAGTGCAGGTGCGCTTCCGGATCGCCGACGGCTATTACCTGTATCGAGACAAACTGCGCTTCACGACGGAGCCCGCCGCGATCATTGCCGGTTCGCCGGTCGTACCGCGCGGCAAGGTGCGCGACGACGAATTCTTCGGCAAGGTCGAGATCCTGCGCGGGGAAATCGTGATCCGGATTCCGGTCCGGGTGCCGTCGGGAACCGCCCGGTTCACATTGCACGCCGTGTCGCAAGGCTGCGCGGACGCCGGCGTCTGCTACACACCGCAATCCCGCCATCTGACTCTCGGGCCGGGGCTCGGCGAAGCGAAGCCGGCCACCGGCGCCGATCCCCATCGACTCATCGATTCACTGCAAGGGCGCTGAAGCCAGCTCATCCGTCATGACCCGCAACCGCCAGATCGCGCTCATCGTCATCGTTGCCATCGTCGCCGTCGCCGCCGGCATCTATTTCAACCCGCTGAGCCGCGTCGAAACCCCGCCGACCGAACCCCAGCCGTCCCCGGCAGGCGCGATGGAGACGAACCTCGCCGATCTGGAGGGCGGGCAGTCCTCGCTGTCAAAATGGAATGGCAAGGTGCTGGTCGTCAATTTCTGGGCGACGTGGTGCGCGCCGTGCCGTGCCGAGATGCCGGTGTTCGTGCGGATGCAGTCCGAACTGGGCGGCAAGGGGCTGCAGTTCGTCGGCGTCGCGATCGACGAGCAGCCGAAAGTCCGGATGTTCGCCCAGGAGATCGGGGTGAATTACCCGATCCTGGTGGGAGAACTGGACGCCGTCGAGTTGGCGCGCGCGTTCGGCAACACGCTGGGTGCGCTGCCGTTCACCGTCGTGATCGATCGCAACGGCCAGATCGTGCGGACCTTCCTCGGCGAGCTGAACGAGGCCAAACTGCTGGCAGCCGTCGCACCTTTTTTGTGATCGAACGGCAGAACCCGCAGTGAACCGCGCCGATTTTGCGTCGAAAATCTCACGTTCCCGGGGACCAAGTTCCGGTTAGAGCACATCAAACGGCAGCGAAATCCTCTGCGACGGCCGCGGACTCGGCAATACGGTGACTTCTCGGGCTTCCAGTGGTCATTTCTGGACAATCAGCCCCGAACTCCGGCAAACTCCGCCGATGATTGCAGCCCCGGATGATCCCTTGACCGATCGACAGCAGCCCGGAGACGCACCATGACGCGCCGGATCCTGGTCCTGCATGGCCCCAATCTCAATTTGCTGGGGAGGCGGGAACCCGAGATCTACGGCGCGACCACGCTGGCCGACATCAATGGGCGACTCGTGAATCAGGCGCAAGCCGCGGGCGCGACCCTCGAAGCATTTCAGAGCAACCACGAAGGCGCGCTGGTCGACCGGGTGCAACGTCTGATGGACGAGCCCGTCGATTTCGTCATCCTCAATCCCGGGGCCTTGACCCATACCAGCGTCGCGCTGCGCGATGCGCTGGCCGCTGTCCGGGTTCCGTTCATCGAAATACATCTGTCCAATGTGTTCGCCCGCGAACCGTTCCGGCACCACTCCTATTTCAGCGATATCGCGATGGGCGTGATCTGCGGCCTCGGGCCGCGTGGCTATGAACTGGCACTGCAGCGGGCACTGGACATCAAAGGGGGCTGAAGCATGGATCTCAGGAAGGTGAAGGCGCTGATCGACCTGGTGGAAAAGTCGGGCATCGCCGAGCTGGAGATCAGCGAGGGCGAGGAGCGGGTCCGGATCAGCCGGAACGGCGTACCGGTCGCCGCGCCGTTGGCGATAGCGCCGGTGGCCGCGCCGCCGCTGGCTGTCGCCGCACCGGTGGCCGCTGCCGCCGCCGGCGAACCGGCGGCGAAAGCCGTCGCGGAGCCGGTCGAGCCGGAAGGGCATGCCGTCAAATCGCCGATGGTCGGCACGTTCTATCGGGCGGCGAGTCCCGGCGCGAAGCCGTTCGTCGAAGTCGGCCAGACCATCGCCGAAGGCGACACCATCTGCATCATCGAAGCGATGAAACTGCTCAACGAGATCGAGTCCGACAAGGCCGGTGTCGTGAAGGCCGTGCTGATCGAGAACGGCCAGCCCGTCGAGTATGGCGAACCCCTCGTCATCATCGGGTAAGGGCGTGTTCGAGAAGATCCTCATCGCCAATCGTGGCGAGATCGCGCTCCGGATCCTGCGGGCGTGCCGCGAGCTGGGCATCAAGACCGTGGCCGTGCATTCCGAAGCCGATTCGGACGCCAAGTATGTGCGGCTTGCCGACGAATCCGTGTGTATCGGCCCCGCCCCTTCGGCACAGAGCTATCTCAACGTACCGGCGATCATCAGTGCGGCGGAAGTCACCGATGCCGAAGCCATTCATCCCGGCTACGGCTTCCTTTCGGAAAACGCTGATTTCGCGGAGCGTGTCGAGAAGAGCGGATTCGTCTTCATCGGACCGCGGCCCGAGACTATCCGGCTGATGGGCGACAAGGTCAGTGCGAAGGCCGCGATGCAGAAGGCTGGCGTGCCGATCGTGCCGGGCGTGGACGGCGCGTTGCCTGACGAGCCGGCGGAGATCATCCGGATCGCGCGCTCGGTCGGATATCCGGTGATCATCAAGGCCGCGGGTGGTGGCGGCGGACGCGGCATGCGCGTGGTGCACACCGAGGCGGCGTTGCTGAATGCGGTCAACACGACGCGCACCGAGGCCAAGGCCGCCTTCAATAATTCGACGGTCTATCTGGAGAAGTTCCTCGAGAATCCGCGGCACATCGAAGTGCAGGTGCTGGCGGACGAGCACAAGGGAGCGGTGCATCTGGGCACGCGCGATTGTTCGATGCAGCGCCGCCATCAGAAGGTTGTCGAAGAAGCGCCGGCACCCGGACTGACGCCGCGCGAGCTGGCGCGGATCGGCGAGCGCTGTGCCGAAGCCTGCCGGAAGATCAACTACCGTGGCGCCGGCACTTTCGAGTTTCTGTACGAGAAGGGCGAGTTCTTCTTCATCGAGATGAATACCCGCGTGCAGGTGGAGCATCCGGTGACGGAAATGATCACCGGCATCGACATCGTGCAGACCCAGATCCGCGTCGCGGCCGGCGAGAAGTTGCCGTTCCGGCAGAAGGATGTCGTGTTCCACGGCCACGCGATCGAATGCCGGATCAACGCCGAGCATCCGTACAAGTTCACGCCGTCGCCCGGCCGGATCACGTCGTGGCATGCGCCTGGTGGCCCTGGCATCCGCGTCGATTCCCACGCGTTCGCCAACTATCTGGTCCCGCCGCACTACGATTCGTTGGTGGGCAAGGTCATCGCGTACGGCGACACGCGGGATCAGGCGATCGCCCGGATGCGCATCGCGTTGTCCGAGATGGTCGTGGAAGGGATCCAGACCAACCTGCCGCTGCACCAGGACATCATGGTCGACAGCGCGTTCATCCGCGGCGGCACCAGCATCCACTATCTCGAACACAAGCTCTCGCTCGCCAGCAAGGGCGAGTGACGTCGCGACGTGGACTGGTTGCGCGTCCGGTTGCATGTGACGGCCGACGAGGCCGAAGCGCTGGCGGACGCCTGGCTGGAACAGGGCGCGCTGTCGGTCGATGTGGCCGACGCCCGTGCCGGAACGATGGACGAGCATCCGCTGTTCGGCGAGCCCGGCAGTGAACAAGGCGCGCGCTGGCCCGACAGCATTTTGACGGCGCTGCTGCCCGGCGACGCGGACGCGCTCGCTTCGGTGCAAGCGGCGTGCGAAGCGGCCGGCCTCGACGGTCGCGAAGCGCTGATCGATCGGCTCCCGGAGCAGGACTGGGTGCGCCTGACGCAGAGCCAGTTCGAGCCGATTCGCGTGTCCGATCGACTGTGGATCGTGCCGACCTGGTGCGAACCGCCGGATCCGGCGGCGATCAGCCTGCGGCTCGATCCGGGGCTCGCTTTCGGTACCGGCAGCCATCCGACGACGCGGTTGTGCCTGCGCTGGCTCGACGCCCATCTGCGGCCGGGCGCTTCCGTCATCGACTACGGCTGCGGCTCGGGCATTCTCGCGATCGCGGCACGTCGCCTCGGTGCGGGCTCGGTGACCGGCGTCGATATCGATCCGAACGCGGTGCGGGCGAGCATCGCCAATGCGGCGCACAACGGTGTCGACGCCACGTTCGTCGAGCCCGATGCGTTCCACGCACCACCCGCCGACGTGGTGGTTGCGAACATCCTGTCGAATCCGTTGCGGGTGCTGGCGCCGCTGATTGCCGGACTGGCCCGGCCTGGCGGCGCGGTGGTGTTGTCGGGGATCCTCGCGGCCCAGGCCGAACTCGTCGCGGCCGCCTATGCCGATCGCGTGGCGTTGGAGCCTCCGATCGAGGATGACGGCTGGATCTGTCTGTGGGGGCGGCGCCGCTGACGGCGTCGATCGCGGCATGTTCACGCGCTGCACGCACTGCGACGCCGTGTTCCGGGTGACCCTGGAGCAGTTGCAGGCGTCGAGCGGGCAAGTGCGTTGCGGCGTCTGTCAGGAAGTGTTCGATGCTTTCGTGAGTCTGAGCGCCGCCGATCCGCGCTTGCCGGCGACGACGCCGGCACTCGACGCGGCGGACAGCGACGACGGTCTGCCGCTGCCGGATCTGGACGCCCTGGATGCGCTGCCGTCGGCGGATGGGCTGCCGACACCGCCGGCGGAGGCGAGCCCGGATGCGCCGAAACCGAAGCGCATGGCGCCCGAGCCGACCGAGCCCGTGATCGATGCCGCCGCGCCGGCGTCGGTGCGTCGCCGCGGGCCGTCGTGGATCGGTGTTTCCGCCGTCGTGCTGTTGCTGCTCGGTCTCGTGCTGCAAGGTGCTTTCTTCCTGCGCACATCCCTGGCCGCCGGGCTGCCGGTGACGCGTCCGTGGCTCGAGGCGGCGTGCCGGTCGCTCGGTTGCGAAGTGCCGCTGCCGCGGCTCGACGATCGCATTTCCATCGAGACGTCCAATCTGCAGGCGCTCGATCCGGCGCGCCCCCATCGCGTGCTGTTCTCGGCGGTGATCCGCAATCGCGCAGCGGTGATGCAGGAATGGCCGTATCTGCAGCTGACGCTGACCAACTCGCGCGATCAGGCCGTGGTGCGGCGCGTGTTCGCGCCGACCGAGTACAACCGCGCGTCGTCGGAGCCGGGATTCGCCGCCAACAGCGAGTTCGAACTGCGGTTGTATCTCGATACGTCGGACGTCGAGCCGGCCGGCTATCGCATCTACCTGTTTCATCCGTGAGGAGCACCGATGTCCCTGCCCGATGATCGCCGTTACACCGATCTGCACGAATGGGCCCGCGTCGAAGCCGACGGTTCCGTCACGGTCGGCATCACCGATCACGGACAATCGCTGATGGGGGATCTCGTGTTCGTGCAGGCGCCAGCTGTCGGTTCACGCTGGGCGGCGGGCGCGGTATGCGGTCTGCTCGAATCGGTGAAAGCGGCGGCCGACTTGCACTGCCCCGTGGCCGGGGAAGTGATCGCCGTGAATGCGGAGCTGGAATCCGCGCCGGAACGGCTCAACGTCGATGCCCACGGCACGTGGATCTTCCGGCTGCGTCCGGATGATCCGGCCGGGATCGCCGCGTTGCTCGACGCGGCGGCCTACGCGCCGCTCGCCGGGTAGGCGCCGCGCGACTGCGGTTGTCCGTCGCGACATCGGGTCGCATACTGCGCCGCCTCGATCCGAACCCTGCTCAGGAGATATCGTCCATGGCCACCGTCACCCTCAAAGGCAACCCTGTCACCGTCGACGGCACATTGCCCAAGCCCGGCGATGCCGCACCCGATTTCAGCCTCACGGCGAAAGATCTCTCCGATGTCGGCCTCGCCAACTGGGCCGGCAAACGCAAGGTGCTGAACATCGTGCCGAGCCTCGATACGCCGACCTGCCAGAAATCGACCCGCGTGTTCAACGAGAAGGCGTCGACGGCGAACAATGCCGTCGTGTTGGTCGTTGCGGCCGATCTGCCGTTCGCGATGGCGCGATTCTGCGGTGCCGAGGGTCTCGACAACGTCGTGACGCTGTCGACGTTCCGTGGCAAGGATTTCCACCGCCGGTATGGCGTCGACATCGCCGATGGTCCGCTGCGCGGGTTGACCGCCCGTGCCGTCGTCGTGCTCGACGAAAACAACCGCGTGCTGCACTCGCAGCTCGTGCCCGAGATCGCCACCGAGCCGGACTACGACGCCGCGCTCGCCGCCCTGAAGTAAACGCGGTCACCGACGGTACGCTCGCGTTCGGGGCGTGCCGTCACGAAATCATCATCGGGCCGTCATCCGTCGGTCTTGAACGCGCGGCACGCTGCGCGGCGTGTTCGAGACCGCCACCGCGATTCCGGGACGATCCGCGCCACACCCCGCGCTGCGCGTGGCGCGGTGGCAGACCGAAACCTATCCGCCGGAGATCAACGGTGTCGCGATGACGCTCGGCCGCATGGTCGAGGCGTTCCTGCAGCGTGGCCACCACGTTCAGCTGATCCGGCCGCGGCAGCATACCGCCGATGTCGCGACGTCGCGGGATCGATTCGAAGAGATCCTCGCTTCCGGATTGCCGATCCCCCGTTACGACGGATTGCGCGCCGGCCTGCCGGCGTACCGCCGGTTGCTGCGGGCATGGCGGGCCGCCCGCCCGGATGTGGTCGACGTCGCGACCGAAGGGCCGCTGGGGTGGTCCGCCGTGTCGGCGGCGCGCCGGCTGCGGATTCCGGTGGTGTCGGAGTTCCACACCAACTTCCAGAGCTACAGCCGGCACTACGGCATCGGCTGGCTGCGGCAGCCGGTCGAGATCTATCTGCGGATGTTCCACAACCGGACGAGGGTCACGATGGTCCCGACCCGGGAAATGCGGGACGCGCTGCTCGCCGTGGGTCACCGGCATGTCGATGTCGTGGCGCGCGGCGTCGACACGCGGATGTTCGATCCCGCCCACCGGGATCCGGACCTGCGGGCCAGCTGGGGCGTCGGGGGCGATGCGCCCGTCGTGATCCATGTCGGGCGGCTGGCGCCGGAGAAGAACCTCGGCGTCTTGCTCGACGGATTCCGTGCGATCCGGACGGTGCGGCCGGACGCGCGGCTGGTTCTGGTCGGGGATGGTCCGGAACGGGCGGCGCTCCAGCGGCGTCATCCGGAGGCCGTGTTCGCCGGCATGCGGACCGGGCACGACCTGGCGCGGCACTACGCGTCTGGTGACCTCTTCCTGTTCGCCAGCGTGACCGAAACGTTCGGTAACGTCACGCTGGAAGCGCTCGCCAGCGGTCTTGCCGTCGTCGCGTACGACTACGCGGCCGCGCGGGAGCACATTCGTCATGGCGAGAGCGGGCTGCTCGCGCCGTTCGATGACTCCGCAGCATTCGTCGGGCTGGCGCAGAGCCTCGCCACGGATCCGGTGCGGATTGCTGCCTTGCGCGGGCAGGCGCGACAGACGGCCAGCGCGATCGACTGGGAGCAGGTATTCGTGGCGCTCGAGCGGATTCTGCTGCGCAGCGTTGGCCGCGACGGCAACGCTTGTTAGCATCGTTGGCCCGCCCACTTCCCCGGCCACGACCATGCCCGCCTACATCATCGCCAGCATCGACATCACCGATCCCCAGGGCTACGAAGCCTATCGGCAACTGGTCGGGCCCGCCGTCGCGGCGGGCAACGGCAAGTTCCGTGTACGCGGCGGTGCGATGGAAGTGCTGGAAGGCTCGTGGCCCCGCAAGCGCGTGGTGAT
The DNA here is from genome assembly GCA_026125595.1 of Burkholderiales bacterium. GTDB lineage: Bacteria > Pseudomonadota > Gammaproteobacteria > Burkholderiales. The sequence continues at coordinate 7,927 of JAHCKV010000061.1, forward strand.
ACTGGAGTTCGACTCCATGCAGGCGGCGCGCGACTGGTACCACTCCGAAACCTACGCGCCGGCAAAGGCAGTCCGGCAGAAGACGGCCATCACGGATCTGCTGCTCGTGGAAGGTCTCGCGCCCTAGTCCGGCGGGTCGCCGCTTCGCAGGTGTGCGAAGCGATTGCACGCTTATTGCTATTGGTCCTGCGTCCGTATACCGGCGGGATCAAACAGCGTCGTCGCCGGTACAGTTCGAGATTTACCGATCGACAGCCGATCGGGTCAATTTTATCCAATTGAATCCGTTATTTGAAAAGCATGTCTGGCCGATTGTTGCGGCGCAGGGCGACCGGATGCGCTTGTTCGGGCGGTTGGCGAAAGCATCGGAAACATGTCGATGCAGCGCCTTAAAGTCGCAAATAATCATAGACTTTTCAATGAATAGTCGTAAGATGTCTAAATGAAGGGACTAACTACCTGCCGCACAACAAAATACGGCAGCTAGACGCCAAGGATGGGCAAGCTCGGATTCTGGAAATCGGACTGGTTTTTCGCACTCGTCGTCGCACTCGTTGTGCTGATCGCGTCGGGCACCGGTGTTGTCCGGAGCCTCGAACGAGTGGCCTACGACGTGGGCGTACGGGCCAGCGCGCACGCCCCCAGCGATCGGGTGGCGGTGATCGCCATCGACGACCAGAGCATCGCGAACATCGGTCGCTGGCCATGGCCCCGCGATGTCCACGCGAAGATGGTCGACACCCTTGTCGGTGCCAAGGCAAAGGTCATCGCGACGACCGCCTTCTTCTCCGAACCGCAGACCGATCCGGGCCTGGTCTACATCAACAAGCTGATCGAGTTGTACCAGGCAGCTCCGCCCACGGCGCAGGAATCCCTGGGTGAGATGGAGCTCGTGCTCGGCGAGGCCGAGCAGGTGCTGAACACCGATCGCAAGCTCGAAGCATCCATCACCGCAGCCGGCAACGTCGTGATGCCGATGGTGTTCAGCCTCGGCGAGCCGCGCGGCAATCCGGATCGACCGTTGCCGGAATACGTGGTCCGGAACAGCCTCGAATCCGTCGAAGATCGCGTGGACGCGTCCACCGATGGCTTCTATCCCGCGAGCACGCTGGGCGTGCTGTATCCGTTGGAAATGTTCGGTGTCCCCGCGTCGGGAATCGGCCATCTGAACGTGATCTCCGATGTGGACGGCAGCGTGCGTACCGAACCGCTGGTGCTGCGCTACTACGACCAGTTCTTTCCGTCGCTGTCGCTGATCATCGCCGCACGCAGTCTCAATCTGCAGCCGAAGGACATCCACGTGCAGCTGGGCGAGGGTGTGCGGCTCGGCAACCTGACCATCCGGACCGATCCGTTCCTGCAGATGTCGACGTACTTCTACAACGATCGCGACGGCCGGCCGGCCTTCAGCGTCGATTCGTTCTACGACGTCGTCAGCGGCAAGATCCCGGCGGACAAGTATCGCGACAAGATCGTGCTGATCGGCGCCACGGCTTCCGGACTCGGCTCGGCGCAGGTCACGCCGATTTCGACGAGCATGGCGCCGGTGCTGACGCTGGCCCATGCGGTGTCGAGCATCCTGAAGGAAGATTTCTTCGTGCAGCCGGCGTGGGGTCGCTGGGTCGAGTGGGGCGTGTTCCTGCTGATGGCGATTTATCTCGCGCTGGTGCTGCCGCGGCTGAAAGCGGGGCCCGCAGCGCTGGCGACCATCGTGCTGATCGTCGTGCTGGTCACCGTGCATTTCGTGCTGATGACATCGCAGTTGCTGTGGTTGCAGCTCATGGGCAGCGTCGTGCTGCTGGCGCTGGGCCACCTGGCGTTGACGACCAAGCGCTTCCTGGTCACCGAGCGCGGCAAGATCAAGTCGGATGCCGATTCCGCCGAATCGAACCGGATGCTGGGCCTCGCATTCCAGGGTCAGGGTCAGCTCGACATGGCGTTCGACAAGTTCCGCAAGGTTCCGCTCGACGACGGGCTGATGGACAACCTTTACAACCTTGCGCTCGATTTCGAGCGCAAGCGGCAGTTCAACAAGGCGCAGGCCGTGTACGAATACATGGCCGGTCACAATCCGAAGTTCCGGGATCTGGAACAGAAGACCAGCCGTGCGCGACAGATGTCGGAAACGGTGATTCTCGGCGGCAGCAGTGGCCGCACCAACGCATCGACGCTGATCCTCGACGGCGGCCAGGTCGAGAAGCCGATGCTCGGCCGCTATCAGGTGGAGCGGGAACTGGGCAAGGGCGCCATGGGCGTCGTGTACTTCGGTCGTGATCCGAAGATCGGCCGGACCGTGGCCATCAAGACGATGGCGCTGTCGCAGGAGTTCGAGCCCGACGAGCTGGAAGACGTGAAGCAGCGCTTCTTCCGCGAGGCCGAGACGGCCGGTCGACTCAATCATCCGAACATCGTGACGATCTACGATGCCGGCGAAGAACACGATCTCGCCTACATCGCGATGGAATTCCTGACAGGCAAGGATCTCGCACCCCATGCGAAGCCCGGTCAGCTGCTGACGTTGCCGGTCGTCATGGGCATCGTCGCCCGCGTCGCCGATGCGCTGTCGTACGCGCACAAGCAGAACGTCGTGCACCGCGACATCAAACCGGCCAACATCATGTACGACCCGACCACCGACAGCGTGAAGGTGACCGACTTCGGTATTGCCCGGATCACCGATTCGTCGAAGACGAAGACCGGCATGGTGCTGGGCACGCCATCATTCATGTCGCCGGAGCAGCTGGCGGGTCGCAAGATCGACGGTCAGTCCGATCTGTTCTCGCTCGGCGTCACGCTGTATCAGCTCGCGTCGGGCAGCCTGCCGTTCCACGGCGAAACCATGACCCAGCTGATGTACAAGATCGCCAACGAGCCCCCGGTGGATATCCTGACCGTGAATCCGGCCCTGCCGGAATGCTTCGTGGCGATCATCGAACGGGCGCTCGCCAAGGACAAGGCGCAGCGTTTCGCCACCGGAGACGAGATGGCCCACGCCCTGCGCGCCTGCTCGGGCGCCTTCACCGCAGAACTCGACGTGACTCTGTGATTCCATGAACCTCAACAAGGCACTCGAGATCGCATCATCCACCCATACCGGCATGGTCCGTTCGCACAACGAGGACGCGATCGCGTCCGACGGCGAACTGGGGCTCGCCGTGCTGGCCGACGGCATGGGCGGATACAATGCCGGAGAAGTGGCGAGTGGTATTGCCGTGGCGCTGATCACCTCGGAGATGCGCCTCGCGGTGGCCAAGACCAGTCTGCACGATCTGCCGCAAGCGGACGGTGACCTGCAGGCCATCCGGCTGCTCAAGGGCATCGTCGCGAAGGCCAACGCGTCGATCTTCCAGTCGGCGAACAGTCAGCCGCAGTACGCCGGAATGGGCACCACGCTGGTGGTTTCGCTGTTCCGCGACAACCGGCTGTCGGTCGCCCACATCGGAGATTCCCGGTTGTACCGGTTGCGCGAAGAGCGGCTCGAGCAGATCACGCGCGATCACAGTCTGCTGCAGGAGCAGATCGACAGCGGGATGATCACGAAGGAGGCGGCGCGACGTTCCCAGAACAAGAATCTGGTGACGCGCGCGCTGGGCATCGAGTCCGAGGTGGAGCCCGAGATCCACACGTACGATGTGCAGCCGGGGGACATCTATCTGCTGTGTTCGGACGGACTCAACGACATGGTGGAAGACGAAGACATCGAACTCACGCTGAACGCGATGGGGGCGAACCTCCCGCTGTGCGCGAACCAGCTGGTGCAGATGGCGAATGACAACGGTGGACGCGACAACGTGTCCGTGGTCCTGGTCAAGGTCAACCGCGACTTTCCGGCTGCGGAGACCTGGCTGAGCAAGGTCCTGTCGTGGTTCAAGTAAATACTGGGATGAGGCTGCTATGGCTAAGTTGATTCTGACGCTCGACGGCGTGGTGCTGAAGGAGTTCACGCTGACCAAGGAGCGGACCACGATCGGTCGGAAGGGGCACAACGATGTCCCGATCGACAATCTGGCCGTGAGCGGCGAGCACGCTGCCATCGTGACCATCCTGAACGATTCGTTCCTCGAGGATCTGGGCAGTACCAACGGTACCCTCGTGAACGGTCAGCCGATCAAGAAGCACTTCCTGCAGAACGGGGACGTGATCGAGGTCGGCAAGTACAAGTTGAAGTATCTGAACGAAGCCGTCAGCAACACGAC
>JAHCKV010000610.1 GCA_026125595.1 Burkholderiales bacterium
ACGCGGGTCGTGCAACGCCTATCCCCGGTCACCGCCGTCACGCTGCCCGACGCCGCGTTCTACCTGTGGCTGCGCGTTCACGGGGACGACACGGCGTTCGCCCGGGACCTGCTCGCTCAATATAATGTGACGGTCCTGCCGGGCAGCCTGCTCGCCCGGGATGCCCACGGCAGCAACCCGGGCCGCGGCCATGTGCGCATCGCACTGGTCGCCCCCACCGACGAATGCGACGAAGCGGCGGACCGTCTGGTCCGCTTCATCAGTCGCCACTCCTGATCCCGACCCGAACCTGACACCATGTCCAATCCGCAGACCCTGATCGAAGAAGCGTGGGAAAACCGCACCGCCATCAACCCCGCCAGCGCGCCGGTCGCACTGAAGCAGGCCGTGGCTGAAGTCATCGCCGGCCTCGACGCCGGCCGGTTGCGCGTCGCCGAGAAACAGGGCGGCGACTGGATCACGCACCAGTGGATCAAGAAGGCGGTGCTGCTGTCGTTCCGTCTCGAGGACAACGCCGTGATCCGCGACGGTTACACGAACTACTTCGACAAGGTGCCGGCCAAGTTCGCCGACTACGGTGACGCCGACTTCCGTGCCGGCGGCTTCCGCGTCGTGCCGCCCGCGTCTGCGCGCCGTGGTTCGTTCATCGCGAAGAACGTCGTACTGATGCCGTCGTACGTGAACATCGGTGCCTATGTCGACGAAGGCACCATGGTCGACACGTGGGCGACCGTCGGTTCCTGCGCGCAGATCGGCAAGAACGTCCATCTGTCGGGCGGTGTCGGCATCGGTGGCGTGCTCGAACCGATCCAGGCCAATCCGACGATCATCGAAGACAACTGCTTCATCGGCGCCCGGTCCGAGGTGGTCGAAGGCGTCATCGTCGGTGAAGGCTCGGTCGTGTCGATGGGCGTGTACCTCGGCCAGAGCACCCGCATCTTCAACCGCATCACCGGCGAGATCACGTATGGCCGCATCCCGCCCGGGTCGGTCGTCGTATCCGGCAACCTGCCGTCCGCCGACGGCAAGTACAGTCTGTACTGCGCGGTGATCGTGAAACAGGTCGACGCGCAGACCCGCAGCAAGACCAGCATCAACGATCTGCTGCGCGGCGACTGATTCCGCGCAGGGCCGTATTCCGCAAGGAGCGACGTCCATGTATCTCATGCCGCTGTTCAAGCTGATGGCCGAGAAGCAGGCCTCGGATCTGTTCATCTCGGTGGGGGCGCCGATCTCCATCAAGATCCTCGGCAACATCATGCCGGTGAACCAGCAGACGATGGATGCCGAGACCGTCGGCAAGATCGCGTTCGAGATGATGACGGAGAAGGAAGGCCGCGAGTTCGAGGAGACCATGGAGATGAACTTCTCCCTCCCCGTGCCCGACGTCGGCCGCTTCCGGATCAACGTGTTCCGCCAGCGCGGCAACGTCGCGCTGGTGATCCGGTTCCTGCGCAGCGGCACGCCGGGTTTCGAGAAGCTGCGGCTGCCGTCGGTGCTGAAGGACATCGTGATGGAGAAACGCGGCCTGGTGCTGGTCGTGGGCTCCACCGGTTCGGGCAAGTCGACGACGCTCGCGGCGATGATCGAACACCGCAACAACACGCGCTCGGGCCACATCCTGACGATCGAAGACCCGATCGAGTTCGTCTACCGCAACAACAAGTGCGTCATCAACCAGCGCGAAGTCGGCCAGGACACCCACTCGTACGAGAACGCGCTCGTCAACGCGATGCGCGAAGCCCCCGATCTGCTGATGATCGGCGAAGTGCGCGATCGGCAGACGCTGCAGCACGCCCTGCTCTACGCGCAGACCGGCCACCTGTGCCTGACCACGCTGCATGCCAACAACAGCTATCACGCGCTCGGGCGCATCATCAATTTCTTCCCGTTCGAAGCGCGCGACGGCCTGTTGTCCGATCTGTCGAGCACGCTGAAATGCATCATTTCGCAGCGACTCGTGAAGGCGATCGACGGATCGCAGGTCGCCGCCGTCGAAGTGATGCTCAACAGCAAGCACGTGGCCGACCTGGTCAAAAAGGGCGAGATCGACCAGATCAAGGAAGCGATGGAACAGAGCTTGTCGCCCGGCTCGGAAACCTTCGAGCAGGCGCTGTTCAAGCTCTACATGTCCGGGGCGGTCTCCAAGGAGGAGGCGCTCAAGAACTCCGATTCGGCCACCAACCTGTCCTGGCTCATCAACAACTTCGAGCAGAAGGCCTCGGGCAAGCTGGGGGAAAGCCCCACCGGCCGCGTGATCGCCAAGCCGGGCGGGGGCTACTCGTTCAGCGAGATCAAGCTGAACGTGGACACGGAG
>JAHCKV010000611.1 GCA_026125595.1 Burkholderiales bacterium
AGATCTCCGGCTACGGCGCCGACGGCCCCTATCGCGACAAGAAGGCCTACGACCTGCTGATCCAGAGCGAATCGGGCCTGCTGTCGGTCACCGGCACGCCGGACGAACCGGCCAAGGCCGGCTGTTCCATCGTCGACATCGCCGCCGGCATGTACGCATACAGCAACATCCTCGCGGCGCTGATCCAGCGCGGCAAGACCGGCCGCGGCTGCCGCATCGACGTATCGATGCTGGAGAGCATGACCGAGTGGATGAGCTTTCCGCTGTACTACGCCTACGACGGCGCATCGCCGCCGCCGCGGGCCGGCGCATCGCACGCCACGATCTATCCGTACGGCCCGTTTCCCGCCGGCGACGGCAACAGCGTGATGCTGGGCCTGCAGAACGAACGCGAGTGGGCGGTGTTCTGCGACAAGGTGCTGGAACAGCCGGACCTGAAGACCGATCCGCGTTTCTCGTCGAACTCGAAGCGCTCGGCCGCGCGCGCCGAACTGCGCGCCATCATCGTCGATGTGTTCTCGTACCTGACCGCCGCGCAGATCGTGGATCGCCTCGATGCGGCCCAGATCGGCAACGCGCGCATGAACACCATGCAGGACGTCTGGAACCACCCGCAGCTGCAAGCCCGCAGCCGCTGGGTCGATGTGCAGACACCCGCCGGCCCGATCCGCGCGGCGTTGCCACCGGGCATGCCGAAGGATTTCGAGCCACGCATGGACCCGGTTCCCGCCGTCGGCGAACACACCGACATGATCCTCGCCGAACTCGGTTACGACGCCGCCGCGATCGCGCAGCTGCGGGCAGCCGGCGCCGTCTGAGATCGCGCCGATGTCCGTCGCCCGCTCCTATCTCTTCGTTCCCGGCAATCGTCCCGACCGCTTCGACCGCGCGCTGGCAGCCGGTGCCGATCGCGTCATCATCGATCTCGAAGACGCGGTCGCGCCGGCCGACAAGATCGCGGCCCGTCAGGCACTGGCCGATTGGTTGGCGCCGGAACGCTCGGTCATCGTGCGCATCAATGGCGCCGACACCGAGTGGTACGCCGAAGATCTTGCGCTGTGTCGTCGACCCGGCGTCGAGGCGGTGCTGCTGCCGAAGGCCGAATTCATCGGCGACGAGCTCGCGGCCCTGTGCCGCAGCACCGGTTGCCGGATCCTGCCGCTGATCGAGACCGCCCGCGGCTTTCAACTGGCGGAAGTGCTCGCGACGAGCGAGAACGTGCAACGCCTCGTGTTCGGCACCATCGATTTCCAGGTGGATCTCGGCCTGGACGGCGAAGGCGACGAACTGCTGTTCTTCCGTTCGCAACTGGTGCTGGTGTCGCGGCTGGCCTGCATCGAACCTCCGGTCGACGGCGTATCGACCGAGATCCAGGACCTCGATCGCGTGCGCACCGATGCCGATCGCGCGCGGCGCTTGGGATTCGGCGCGAAGCTGTGCATTCATCCGAAGCAGGTGCCGGCCGTACACGATGCGTGGCGACCTTCGGATGCCGAGTTCCAGTGGGCGCAACGCGTGCTCGCGGCGTTCCAGGCCGCGAATGGCGGTGCCGTCGCGGTGGATGGCCGCATGGTGGATCGACCCGTCATGCTGAAGGCCGAACAGATCGTCCGGGAGCGACAACGATGAAGATCGCGATCGTCGGCTGCGGTGCGATGGGCAGCGTCTATGCAGCACTGCTCGGCGCCGCGGGCCATGAAATCTGGGCCATCGACAGCTGGCAAGCCCATATCGACGCCATGCGCACGCACGGCCTGCGACTCGAAGGCGCGTCCGGCGATCGCGTCGTGAAGTTGAACGCGACGACCGACACCGCGGACGCCGGTATCTGCGATCTCGTGATCATCGCGACGAAGACCATGCATGTCGAACCGGCCGCGACCGCCGCGCGGGCGCTGATGGGTCCGGACACGATCGTGCTGTCGATCCAGAACGGCCTGGGCGGCCCCGACACGAGTGCGCGCATTCTCGGCCGCGAGCGCGTGCTGGTCGGCGTGGTCGGTGGCTTCGGCGCGTCGATGAAGGCACCGGGCCATGCCCATCACAACGGCTGGGAGCTGGTGCGGCTGGGCGAGTTCGCAGGGCCGGTGACGCCACGACTGCAGGCAGTGGCGGCGGTATGGGAATCCGGCGGCTTTCGCGTCAAGTGCTTCGACGACATCGATCAACTCGTGTGGGAGAAGCTCATCTGCAACGCGACGTTCTCCGGCCCGTGCGCGCTGACGGAAAAGACCATCGCCGAAGTGATGGCGGATCCGGACATCTGGTCCGTCGCGTCGCGCTGCGCAGTCGAAGGTTT